>CAMFPD010000130.1 GCA_945971355.1 uncultured Lachnobacterium sp. | reverse complement strand
GAAAGAGTTGTTATAGTAGGGAGAAATGGTTGTGGTAAAACTACCCTTCTTAAGATTCTTGCAGGAGCCATGGAACCAGATGGTGGAAAGCTTAATTACTTCGGAGAAAATCCGTTGAAAAACAGTGCGGTTTTCAGAAAAAACTGCGGATATGTACCTCAGGAAAATCCTCTGATGGAAGAGCTTTCTGTTCTAGATAATTTACGTCTTTGGGGATTTAATAAAAACAAACCTGATGAGGTGATTTTGGAACAGTTTGAATTGGATGAACTGTTAAAAACAAAAGTATCCAAGCTTTCAGGTGGAATGAAAAGAAGAGTGAGCCTTGCCTGCGGAGTTATTGAACATCCTGGATTTTTGATAATGGATGAGCCTACAGCAGCATTGGATATCTACTATAGAGATGAATTGCTACAATGGCTGAAAAAGTATCAAAATAATAGTGGTATAGTTTTAATGACCACTCACGAGGAATCTGAAATAATCGGAGCAGATCATTGTTATATAATGAGGGGTGGGACACTTTTCAAAATAGATGATAGTGAAAGGAATATCAAAACTATCTTAGATTACACGAAGGAGATTTAGAGAATGGAAAAAAGATTTGATCCAATGACAGGGGAACCAATTGTGTCTGATGAATCTGTGACACCAACATCAGAGCAGGCACCAACATCAGAACAGGCACCAGCATCAGAGCAGGCACCAACGCCTGAACCAGTGCCAGCACCAGGTCCGATACCAACAGCAGGACCAATTCCAACACCAGGTACTGTACCACAGCCAGCAAAGAAGAATGGCTGGGTTAAAGGCCTTGCAATCGGTGTGGCAGCAGTAGCTGCGGTAGTGGTTGTTGGTTTAGTTGTCAGAAGTGCCATAATTGGCAAAGGTGGAAAGATTTTGATTGCAACAGCAAATACTTTCAAGGACACACCAACAATTATAAAAGAAGCAAATTTGGATTCAGCAGCGAAATTAGTTGCAAGTGGTAAGTACTCAGTAGTAGCAAATGTAGATGCGGAGGGAGACGGATTTGAGGGAAGATTCGTTTCAACTCCAAAGGAGAAACAGCTTTCTGGAAAAATTGACATAGAAGGTGTTTCAGTTGATGGCATGATTGGCATCACTGATAAGCAGGTTAAGGCATATATTCCACTTATAGGTGATGATACATATGTATATAATTATACAAATGATGATCAAGACGGATATATTCTAGATATGCTTGATGAGGCTGGAGTTAGTGTAGAGGACATAAATTCAGCATTGCAGCAGGTATATAATGCAGAGGACCAGGTTGACAGCAAGGCAACAAAGCAGTTAAGCAAGGATCTGGTTAAACAGTTCAACTCAATTAAGTGGGAAAAGGCTGACAAAAAGAAATGTAAGGTTGATGGAAAGCAGCGCAACGTAAAGGGTTATAAGGCTGAAATCACCGGAGATGACATTGAGGCAATGGTTCAGATTATCGAGGATTACTACTCAGATCAGTTTGACAGCATGGATTATCTTGATGACATGGACGTGAACATGGATGAGTATGATGAGATGTTTGATGAAATATATGATGCCTGCGATGAGATGGATGATATAGAGGTTGCCTTTTATATTTACAAGAATAAGCTTGCAGCAATATATATTGATGCAGATGAAGCAACAGGAGAAATCCTTTTCATGGGTGGATACTACCGCTTACAGAATGTAGAGTGTACATTCGAGGATGACTGGGATGATGTAAGCTTTGAAATCGAAGGAAGTTCAAAGGGAAGCGTAGAGACACTTGAGTTTACAGTAGATGGAGATACAGCACTTGAGCTTGAGTATGATTCTAAGAAGGGTGACTTCACAATCGGAAATGATTCTGCTGAGTACGATGGAACACTTAAGAAAAATGGTAAAGGATTTGATTTTTCAATAGATGTAGAAGATGTAGAAATCGCATTTTCTATTACAGAGGATGCAAAGCTTGTAAAATATGAGGGTGAAGAGATCGATATAACAGAGCTGGATGAGGATGACCTCTATGATATAGCTATGGATTTATATGATAACGCATACTAATATGACTAATGTATCTCTATCATTTTTCAGATTACAGAATAAAAGATGTCTGAAATTGTTAGGCAAAATAATAGTAAGTGCCTGCATTATATGTATGGTATTGCTTGGAATGGCAATGGTGGTTGGGAAAATCCTGACAGAAAATTCAATAATAGAAAAAGTGCAGGTGGCTGTGGTTATACCAGAGGAGGAATCCATGGTAAAAATGGCAGCTAAATATGCATCAACAATTGAGAGTGTGGATACAATATGTGACTTTAACTATTACAAAGATGAAGATAACGCCATGCAGGATCTGAAGGAAGGGAAGATGCAGGTATGTATCTTCTTTTCCACGGATTTCTATAATCAGGTAAACTCTGAGTATGGAGTAATACAGAAGGTATATGTAAATGATAAAAGTTCTCTGTCATTTTCACTTTTCCAAAATATGTTAGAGGATGGAATCAGGCTATTACAGACATCGGCTGCAGGTATTTATTCGGCATGTGATACTGCAAGGGAGTTTGATGCTCCTATTTCTACTAAAGAAATTGACAGCATGCTGATGGACATATATATAGATAAGCTGTTTAGCAGAACAGATATTTTTGATACAGAGGTTGTTTCTCCTATAGGAACACTCAGCATGGAAAGATACATCTTTTTCTGCATTTTCTTTATATCCATGCTCTTGCCGGGATTGTACTTTGGAGGCTTATACAAGCCACAATCTGAGAGTGTCGAGCAAAAGCTTAGAATATATGGAGTTACAAAGCATAGGATGTTTGTGATGAAAACAATAATTTTTGCAGAGCTAATCTGGATTGTTGCATCACTTACTTATGTATTTGGTTGTGTGATAACAGATTTATTTTATCTGAATCTGGTATATTGGGATGTTTTAGTATTTGTGAAAATCATTCCGATTTGCATTATTCTTGCAGTTGTTTATAATAGCATTTATACCATGTGCAGGGATGTGAAAACTGCTACGGTGGTGATTTTGCTATTTATTTTGTGGATTGTGGTAGGGTCAGGAATTATTGTTCCGATTGATTTTTTGCCAACAATCTTACAAAAAATACAGAGTATCTTACATACAACGTCTATTAATAAAATGATTTTGGAGATAATTTATGGGAATGTTTCTAACCTGGTTTAGGATTTTTCTGGCGCGTCAGTTAAGGCAGCCGTTGTTTTATCTTCAAATTGGAGTGATGCTTCTTGCAATTTGCATTGTAAATGGAGTTTCAGTACCGTCCAGAGATTCACTTCAGGTTGGTGTAATCTGTGAAAGTGAGATGGGAGAAGCAATATACAATAGGATTGCGACAGAAGAACAGTCGGTTAAGATTGTAAGATTTGAAGATGAAGCCGAGATGAAGGCCTGTGTAAAAACAGGGAAAATAGATTGCGGATTTGTATTACCTGAAAGTCTTGATGGGGATGAGACGATAAAGTATTATATGTCACCATTTACCAGAGCTGGTGAATTGGAGAAGGAAGCAATCTATGCAGCTGCATATCAGAATATAAGTGAAGAAATATTGATTGAAGCTGATAAGGAAATATATGGGGATAGTAATCAAGATAGACAGAAGCATCTTCTTGATAAAAATCAGGAATTACTTATAGAAGAACAGGTTTTAACCATTGACTGGGAGGAGGTCGGTGGCAGTAAGACCGAAGATGAACATATGATAAAACCATATTTTACTCAGATTACGGCAGGGATTTTTGCTGTAATGATTATTATTGTGGGTGGAATATGTTTTAGAGATAAAACATGCACAGGCAGCATATTATATTCGATTTCTGCAAAACAGAGATTTATGATGTGTCTTGCCAATGATATGGCAGTTGGGATTATTCCAATTGTAATCGTCATTTTAAGCATAATTTTATCGATATAACTTTGAAAGGAAGGAAAAGTTTATGAAATGTAACAATTGTGGTGCAACAATCAGTGATGATTCATTGTTTTGCACATCATGTGGAGCTAAGGTGACACCTGTGGAGCCACAGGCAACTCCAGTACAGGAGCAGCCAGCGCAGGAGCAGGCACAACAGCAGGCACCAGTGCAGGAGCAGGCAGCAGCGCAGGAGCAGCCAGCAGCACAGGAGCAGGCACAGCAGCAGACAGCAGCGCAGGAGCAAGCACAACAGCAGGCAGCAGCGCAGGAGCAGCCAGCAGCACAGGAGCAGGCACAGCAACCACAGCAGCAGGCGCCAGCCCAGCCACAGGCAGCAGCGCAGGAGCAGCCACAGCAGGCACCAGCCCAGCCACAGGCACCAGCGCAGGAGCAGCCACAGCAGCAGACATGGCAGCCAGCCCCACAGGGAGCACCAGCTGGAGCAGAAACACCAGCAACTGAGAAAAAGGGAAAAGTTGTAAAGACAGTTATAATTGTAGCCGTAATTGCGGCTGTAATAGCACTTCTTATTTTCCTGATTGTTAAGATTGTAGGAGCATTATCAGGTGGTGGAAATGAGAAGCAGATTGTATTTGAGAAGGATGGAGCTCTTTATTACATGGCAAACATGGATAAAGAGGATTCTGAAATCGAAATTGCTGATACAAGGGAATACTTCTCAAATGTACAGTTGATTGATGATGGCAAGTCATTATTATACGTTGATGAGAAAAAATCAGAATTATTTGTTGTAGAGCTTGGCAAGTTAAAGAAGAATACAAGCAAGAACGATAAGTACATCAAGGAAATTGATTCTGATGTCAGCGATGTATATGCTATTTCTTCAAAAGAGATTTACTATGTAAATTATGATGGAGAGCTTTTCTTCTATAATGGAAAAGAGAGCAACGAAATCGATGATGATGTAGAGTACATCGTAAGTAAATGCGGAGATATGTTGTATTACCAGGGATATGATAAGGACATGGAGTACGTTTTCTGCGGATATAATACAAAGACAGAAAAAGAAGATGAAATCGCTGATAATGCATATTTACAGGCTATAGATAGCTCTGATGAGAAGGTTTATATCCTTGCAGATGATGAACTTCAGGTATTAGATGGAAGTGGAAAGCCAGAAACACTTGCAGAGGATGTATCATCAGTAGTAGATATTGATACAAAGACAGGTACAGCATACTACGTTAAGAGTGAAAGTGAGACTGGCATTGCTTATGATTATGTAGTAGATGATATGGAGACTGTTGAGTTAAAGGAGCCAGTTAAGACAGATTATTTCACAGAGACAACACCAGAGCTTGCCTTGGATGAATATGATTACGAAGAATACATAGACGATCCAGATTATTTCTTCAGTTGGCTTTGGGAAGATGAAGACTGTGGAATGTATTATACATACAGCAGCAATTGCGAAGCATATGTTTATACTGATAAAACAAACTGGTATATCTTTGATGAAGAGAGATACACGGATGATTACTACGATTATGAGGATTTGGCATACTCTGTAGGAAATACAGAGCAGTTAAGAGAAGACCTTAAATCAGAAGAAGTATATGTAAATAAAGATAGCTTATACATTCTGGATGGTGGAAAAGAAACTCTGATTCAGGAAAATGTTGCAAGCTCTAATCTGTATGCAAACGCAGCAAAGAAGATTGTCGTATTTGGCTGTCTCGGAGAGGATGGAGATGATGTATCAGTTAAGCTTAGCGAAATCTACTATGCATCAGATGTACAGTATGCTCTCGATGACGCATATTATTACGGTACACCAGACACTTACTACTATGCAGTAGGAGCTTCAGAAAAGCAGGAGTTAGATGGTATTCCATATAATATGTATGCAACTTCTAACGATGATGAAATTGTAATCGGTTTCATTGAAGACTCAGTGGATTATGATTACTACGAGCAGGAACTTATTTTATATACAGTATCAGGAAAAGAGTTAAAAGAAAAACAGTCATTGTCTGACGAAGGCTGTTATGGTGGATGTTCTAAAGATGGATTCTACTTCTTCGAGAATATAAAGGGTGGAGAAGGAGACCTCATGGTTTACAATGGTGGAAAAGTTAAGAAGGTAGCAAAGGATGTGAATGTAGACACAAGCTCAATTCTTGACGATGAAAATATCATTCAAATCGATGATTCACAGGATCTTATCCTTATTGACAAGTCAGGAAAAGACAAGAAGATTGATAAGGATGTAAACAGATATACATACATCAACAGCAAGAGAATTGTATATGTAAGAGATGATGATTTGTACGTATACACAGGAAAAGATGATTCGCAGAGAATTACAAAGAATTTAGACAGCTATGGCTCATACTGGGTAAATGAAGCTGAAGCAAGTAATTCATATTACTAAGATATTTTAG
>CAMFPD010000129.1 GCA_945971355.1 uncultured Lachnobacterium sp. | reverse complement strand
GCGGTGTTCATTTCGATTTTTTCACGAATCTTCTTGATATGCACTGTTACAGTTGCGATATCTCCTATTGATTCCATATCCCAAATTTCGCGGAATAATTCTTCCTTTGTAAATACATGGTTTGGATTCTCTGCCAGGAAGGTAAGCAAATCAAATTCCTTTGTTGTAAACTGCTTCTCCTCTCCGTTTACCCACACTCTTCTTGCAGTCTTATCAATCTTAATACCGCGGATTTCTACGATATCCCCCTCCACTATATTGGTTCCAATGAGTCTCTCGTACCTTGCAAGGTGTGCCTTCACTCTGGCCACAAGCTCACTTGGAGAGAATGGCTTGGTAATATAATCATCAGCGCCTAAACCAAGCCCTCGAATTTTATCTATATCATCTTTTTTTGCTGACACCATAAGAATTGGCGTATTCTTTTTCTCTCGGATTTCCTTACAGATTTCAAATCCATCTATTCCTGGAAGCATTAGATCAAGAATAAATAAATCAAATTCCTCCGCCAAAGCTCTTGCAAGTCCGCTTGTTCCATCATTCTCTATCTCAACCTCAAATCCACTCAGTTCAAGATAGTCCTTCTCTAAATCGGCAATTGCAACCTCATCCTCAACGATTAAAATTTTACTCATTTTTTACCTCCTGATATTTGCGAATCACAAAGTACATAATTGTACCAGTATCTTCCTTGCTGGTAGCCCATATTTTTCCTCCATGATCCTCTATTATTTTCTTTACAATTGATAAACCTATTCCGCTTCCTCCGGTGGAGGAATTTCTGGACGCATCAGCTCGATAGAAACGGTCAAAAATGTATGGCAAATCCTTTTGCGCTATACCCCTTCCATTATCCTCTATCTCCACCTGAATAAAATCACCAACATCCTTAAGCCTTATATTGATAAAGCCATTTGGCTTATTCATATATTTAACAGAGTTTCCTATTATATTGTTGATGACTCTTCTAAGCTGCTCTGTATCAGCTATTATCATAGTCCCTTCTTCTACATAATTGTAATATGCAAGACCTATGTTTTTTGACTCTAAATCAAGTCCTATCTCCTCCACACAATCCTGGAAATAATGATTTATATCCAACTTTTCGAAATTGTATGGAATTCTGTTGGTATCAATTTTTGAATAAAGTGTCAGCTCATTGATAAGAGTATCCATCTCATTAGCCTTATTGTAAATAGTTCGAATATACTTATCCAACTTTTCTGGTGTATTGGCAACACCATCTAATATTCCCTCTGAGTAACCTTTAACCGCAGTGATAGGTGTCTTCAAATCATGGGCAATGTTGCTGATAAGTGCCCTGTTTTCAGTCTCATTATTAAGCTTCTCCTCCGCATTGTCCTTCAGGCGCTGTCTCATCTCCTCAAAGGTCGTGCAAAGCTCCCCTATTTCATCTATCCCTCCACATTCAATTTGAAAATCCAGATTGCCCTCTTTTATATTCTCAGCTGCATCCGTAAGCCTCTTTATCGGCGTAATCATACTTTGATATACCCACACAATCAAAACACATGCAGTCAATATTAGAATAATAAAAATAGACACCAAAGCATCTATCATAAGCTTCTTTATCTCCGGAACAAGATTGACAGTGGAGGTTATAATATAGAGAGAAAATTTTCTACTCTGGCACACAAAATCCAATTGTTTAATCAGTATCTCATCTTCGCCATCCAGATATGTGCTGACATTTGACGTTTCATCAGTCTCCCCATATACAGGCAGGGATTCCACAAATTCCTCGCTGTTATCACCGCCATTATAAACAACCTCTCCCATTTCGTTTCGCACTACAACATATGAGAATTTATCTTTCAAGTCGTTATTAAGGCTTCTCAGATAATCGTGATCCAAAAGCTCTTTGGGGTTATCCAAGGCAAGATTCTGCACATTTGCAAAATCCCCCTCTGTCATTTTATTTAAAAGCTGTATAGAATTCGTGAGAGAATATGCCCCTGCATCCTGTATTCCATAAGTCTTTTCTATTGCTTTCATTTGTATAGTCTGAAACCCAATAATTACTCCGCCTGCCAATAAAATAGGCACAAACAGAATAATGCAAAAAGATATAACCAGTTTAGTTTTGATTTTCATAAAGTCACTTCCTGCTATTTTTGTAGAAAATAAAAAAACCATAGAATTGCTTTACGCAATCCTATGGTCATTATATCACTTTTTATAAGTCACTTTGTTTATTAAGAAAAAAATTATTATAAACTTTTTATTAAAACCACAATTTACATATATTTCTTTAATGTCTCTGCCTTATCGGTTTTCTCCCATGGAAGGTCGATGTCTGTACGTCCAAAGTGTCCGTATGCTGCTGTTCCACGGTAGATTGGTCTGCGAAGGTCAAGCATCTTGATAATTCCTGCTGGACGAAGATCAAAATTCTCTCTAACAATCTCAACTAACTTTTCATCAGAAAGCTTTCCTGTTCCAAATGTATCTACCATAATAGATGTAGGCTGTGCAACACCGATAGCATATGACAACTGAATCTCACACTTATCAGCAAGTCCAGCTGCAACTATATTCTTTGCAACGTAACGTGCTGCGTATGCTGCCGAACGGTCTACCTTTGTGCAATCCTTTCCAGAGAATGCTCCGCCACCATGACGCGCCATTCCACCGTATGTATCTACTATAATCTTACGACCTGTAAGACCTGCATCTCCATGTGGTCCACCAATCACAAAACGACCTGTTGGGTTGATGAAGAACTTGGTATTATCATCAACAAGCTCTGCTGGAAGAACTGGATCAAAAACATATTTTTTAATATCTTCATGAATCTGCTCCTGTGTAACATCCTCGTCATGCTGTGTTGAAAGTACAACAGCCTCAAGTCTGAATGGTTTTCCAGCCTCATCATACTCTACAGAAACCTGTGTTTTTCCATCTGGACGAAGGTATGTGAGTGTACCATCCTTACGAACCTTTGTAAGCTGAAGTGCAAGCTTATGTGCAAGAGCGATTGGATATGGCATAAGCTCCTCTGTCTCGTTTGAAGCATAACCAAACATCATACCCTGATCTCCAGCACCTGTGTCTAAATCATCAGTTAATGAGCCTTCCTTTGCCTCCAATGCTTTATCAACACCCATTGCAATATCAGCAGACTGCTGATCAAGGGCAACCATGACAGCACATGAATTTCCGTCAAGACCTTTCTTTCCATCATCGTATCCAATCTCAACTACTGTTTTACGTACAATTGAAGGGATATCAAGCTGTGCCTTTGTTGTAATCTCTCCTGTTACCAATACAAAACCTGTACAGCTTGCAGTCTCACAAGCAACACGGCTCATTGGATCCTGTGCCATACACGCATCAAGAATAGCATCTGAAACCGCATCGCAGACCTTATCTGGGTGTCCCTCTGTTACTGACTCTGAAGTAAATAATAATTTCTCCATCTTTCGTCTCCTCTCATAATTACCATACATTCATCTAAACATGCATTAAAAAAATCCGCTTAAAATAAGCGGATTTAAATCTAAAGATAATCAAATCCTCTTATTGTTCGATTGCTCGCTCAGGTTGGCACCTTCCACTTACTTTGCGGGGTTGCCGTGACTTCACAGATCCTTTGTATCTCCATCACTCTGAATAAGAGAAATATATAATATTGAATTTTCAAATCTTCGGCTTGTATAATACTACCATTTATTGTACCTGTCAAGTACTAATTTATTGACTTTATTAACACAAAACTTTATACTTATTTTATAATATATTCACGGAGGAATATATATATGCGTACTTTATCACCAAAAGAACTTGAAATTGGAATGATAGCTGCTGAACCAATTGTGACACCTATTGGTCAGATTTTGGCACCTGCTGGTACAGAAATCACCAGACAGCTCATCAATCGTATGAAATTATATAAGGTAGAAGAGGCTGTAGTTTATGGCGATGCTCCTCAGACAGAGAATGTAGAGGAAGACTCAGAAGCTGCCAAACCAGCCACTGAAGAGCAAGCACCTGCGCGCCATGTGAAAACACATGCCGAGGAAAGTAAAACTCATTCTCAAAAGGTTGCTGCATCTGATGAATTCAGAGATTTTCAAATGAAATATTTTCTGGCAATTGATAATCTAAAGTCAGTTTTCGCATCAGCTGACAAAACTCATGAGACAATTGATACAACAGCCCTTATGGAGAGCGTTTCTGATTTATTCAGGGCTAGAAACACAATCGTTGAAATGTTTGATATGCTGTTTAATATGAGAATAATATCTGATTCTGTATATTCACATTGTCTCAATGTAGGACTGATTTCCAGAATGATAGGCAGATGGTTAAAACTTGAAAAGCACGATCTTGATATTTTAACTCTTGCAGGATTATTACATGATATCGGAAAAGTCAGAATCCCGGAGGATATATTGAACAAACCAGGAAAGCTTACTGACGAAGAGTATGCAATGATAAAACAGCATCCTAAGTTTGGGTACGACATACTTAAAAATCAGCCAATTGATTCACGAATCAAAAAGGCTGCCTTGATGCACCATGAGAGATGTGATGGTTCTGGATATCCTTCAAATCTCACTGATGACCTCATCGATGAATTTGCAATGATAATAGCAATAGCTGACGTGTACGATGCCATGACTGCGACACGCTCCTACAGAGCGCCTCTTTGTCCGTTCCAGGTAATAGCAAACTTTGAGGAGGAGGGTTATAAGAAATACCACACCAAGTATATACTCACTTTCCTGAAACAGATTGCTGCTGCATACCAGAACAACAGAGTCATTCTCAACGATGGACGAGGATGTAATATTGTACTTTTGAATCAGACAGCCTACTCAAGACCAATGGTACAGTTGGATGATGGTTCGATTATTGATTTGAATACCCATAGAGACTTATACATAAAATCAGTTATTTAATCATCTTAAAAATAATGCCGCCGTGGAATATCCACGACGGCATTTTCAATGTTTCGTTTTCAATTGCTTATGAGACCTTAAGTATGAACTTCTGAAGTTCTTTTTCGTCTGATACCTTTTCAATCTGCGCACCAAGCTTGGAAAGCTTCTTCTCAAATTCTTCATAGCCTCGCTCAATGTAGTAAATATCATCAACTACTGTAATTCCATCTGCCTCAAGACCGGCTATAACCAGCGCTGCTCCTGCTCTAAGATCTGGCGCGTTAACCCTGGCTCCTGAGTACTTTTTCACACCAGTGATTATAGCTATATTGCTCTCCACTTTAATGGTTGCTCCCATTCTTGTGAGCTCATCTACATACTTGAATCTGTTTTCGAAAATACTCTCTGTCACTGTACTTGTACCCTCAGCAATTCCCAGAAGAACAGCCATCTGTGGTTGCATATCCGTTGGGAAACCTGGATATGGTAAAGTCGTTACCTGAGTATGATTTAATTTACCATCAGAAATAACTCTCACTGCATCGTCAAATTCCTCAACCTTACAGCCTACTTCCAAAAGCTTTGCGGTTGTTGCCTCCAAATGCTTAGGAATAACATCCTTTACCAGCACATCACCACCTGTGGCAGCAACTGCAAACATAAATGTACCAGCTTCAATCTGATCTGGAATAACTGAGTACTCTGTCTTGTGAAGCTTCTCAACTCCAACAATCCTGATAACATCAGTTCCAGCACCCCTGATATTTGCTCCCATGCTATTTAAAAAGTTTGCCACATCGACAACATGAGGCTCTTTTGCAGCATTTTCGATTACGGTCTTGCCCTCAGCCATAGCTGCTGCCATCATGATATTAATTGTAGCTCCAACTGATACCTTATCAAGATAAATATGTGTTCCCACAAGTCTGTCAGTCTTTGCAACAACGAGACCATGTTCTATCTCCACAGTAGCCCCCATTGAACGAAAACCCTTTATATGCAAATCAATTGGTCTGCTTCCAATATCGCACCCACCTGGAAGCGCGACCTCTGCATGTCTGTATTTACCCAAAAGTGCACCTATTAAGTAATATGATGCACGTATTTTTCTTATAAATTCGTTATCTACACTAACCTCGCGAATAAAGGAACCATTGATTTTAACCTTGTGAACATCAACTCGCTCCACCTTCGCACCAATTTCCTGAATTGCCTGCAGTAAAACATTAATATCCCTTACATTTGGCAAATTATCTATTGTAACAGTTTCATCAGTCATTATTGCCGCAGCAAGAATAGCAAGTGCCGCATTTTTAGCCCCACCAATTTCGACTTCTCCGTATAAAGGGTTGCCACCTTTGATTACGTACTGTTCCATATCTCTTCTTCACCTCTAACATATACTATTCGCAAATTCACTATTTGTTATTCAGAAATCGCAAATTTTCTATAAGTTTATCTACTGTTTCCTCAACATTCAGACCTTCCTC
>CAMFPD010000128.1 GCA_945971355.1 uncultured Lachnobacterium sp. | reverse complement strand
CCCCTGCACTTTTATATCTGTAAAAATCATCAACTAACCACATTTCTTCTAAAATTTGTTGTTCCTGCTGCTGTTTTATTTCGCTGTACAAAATTAATCCTGCTTTCATCCCTATTGCCAAGATAAATATAAATATAGGAACAATGATTGCAGCTTCTACTGTATAGCCTCCCTTCAGTTTCATTACATCAACCTCTCCATCAAATACCCTGCAAATAAAAATGGGATAAAAGGGATTTCATAATCCCTTTTCTTTTTCCATATAGCAATTAATAAAAGAGCAACTACACCTGATATTGTTATCGAAAACATTCCAACAATAAGCAGCTCGTTAATATCCATATAAATTCCCATGACTATAATCGTACATGCATCTCCATACCCAACTTTCTCCCCACTTATTTTTGCAAAAAAGTATAGAAACACTCCTGGAACCATAGCAATCAATCTATTTGCACACATTAAATCTCCATTTAATAATTGAACTATTGTCCCAATTACCGCCCATATTCCAACTGTAATCATAGAAATTTTTTTCGTTCTCAAGTCTTCACCACCAAGAATTCCAAGCCCTATTGCAAATAAAATATTTTTTATCATTTTATTCCCCCACATTTGCTACACGCCGGCATATCAAAAACCTCTGATAGTGGAACAATACGAATTGTCCTTTTTAAAGCGCTACATGAAACATCTCCGTGATACAATGTGCCATAATCAGTTACGTAAACCATTGAAAATTCCGGTATTTTTTCCGCGCACTTAGAACACGCGCTGTATTTGCCCCCATTTTTGTTCCTCAGTAGCTTAATTTCACCTAAATTTACTCTATTTATACTCAAATCCAAATGCGAACAGCTCTTTGATTTGTGATACACAGTTCCATAGTCTGTTATGTAAACATAATCCTCCGATGCTTCAGTTATGGCTTTTCCAATCCACTTTCTACTGACACTTTTTTGAGACATATTAAAAGTATCTATCTCAAAAAAACCAATAGGCAATTTTATATTGTAATCTGCAATTAATGAAATGTTTTCATCATTAGCCTGTGATTGAAGTAATGAAATTCCCCAGATTCCACCGTCAACATATTCTTCTACAACTTCGCTATCACCCAATTTGCTTACAAAAAACCCTTCTGCCGATGCCAGTAGCACCACATCAGACTCTACTGCACATGCCTCAACAGCTGTCATTCTTGATGCATACACAAGAGCAGCCTCAACAGCTGTCTGTATCTGAAGAACTCTAAAGAACATAAGTACAAAAACCATAAAACCAGTTACCACAGGAAAGACTATAGCAGCCTCTAATGTATATGAAGCTTTTGTGCAGGTGCATGAGGGTGTCTCCTTGCGCTCGTTTTGGGAAACGTGTCTTGATATAAACCTTGGGAGAGATTTTGCTTGACTAATTATTTTATTATTACAACGAGACACCCTCATACACCTGCCTTCCCTATTCAAAATACGAATACTTGGCTTGCTTTGTTATCTCACACCAGTCAAAGCTTCGCCCATCTAAACCATATTTGTAATTTCCATAGAACACTGGCACAAACTCATAGTTGAAGGCAATATCCATTGACGAGATTACGTTATCCATTCTAAAATCACTATATCCATCCTTACTTTGCACTGTGGCTTCCTGAATATCCATTGCTCTATATGACATAATCTCCACGCCTTTAATTAGTAGCAGAGTTCCTACATAATCTTGATATGACATTCCGTTTGAAACAGTTTTTGCCTTTTCAGAACCTGATAGCAGAGTTGCAATTTCGGAAAGTTCAGAAGTCCATGTGGCAGTTGTCTTAATTAATGGTATTTTTTCTCCCGATAACAGTGTCCTCACATCAAGTACACTTTCACAGTAGGCCCAGCCTGCTAACAATCCTTGCTTTACAACATCAACAACTACAGGATTTGCAGATGCTCCCGCTATTGCTGTTGCTAAAACTAATGCCTCTTCTTTCTTTTTTACATCGCTTTGAAGATACATAAAATTTGCTGCTTCCCTCGCTAAAAGCAATTCATTAACAACCGCTTTCAAATTATCACTATCACTGGATTTTCCAGCAATTATGTACTCTACCTCATACTGCAGAGCCCTTCCTTCTTTAGGAGATATGTAATTTCCCATATTTTTCAGAATATACTGTTCTAAGCACACATAATCAAACCAGTCGTTCTCTGGAATTTGCTTATTTGCCCCCTCTTTTAACTCTCTGTTTGACACTGAATTTGATAGATCAATTAAACTACCTGACACTTCAGCCTCCTTGCCCAATACCACTGTTAAAACCCCAGATGCCTTTGACTTTTGTACTGAAGCAAATGTATCATCTGCTACAGCATCTTCGCTTTCATCAGTCTTTTTTATTGTTTCAACTCCACCGCTGCTATCATCATCTTCTCCAGCCTCAAGTTTCTCAAGTTCTGCCATTGCATTATCAACATTTTCTCCCACATCCTTATTAGCCTCGCCTATATCCACAGAATCTATATATGTATCATATATAGCTTTCGCCGTACCATATGCTATGTTCTCCTTCATATATGATGCCACGGCCGCTTCGTATACCATACCGTTCCCATCTGTAATTAGTGTATAGCCTTGTACGTCAGCAGTTTCTAGATCAAGACGAAGCAAATTTAGATGTTTCATACCCAGATAATCCCTTTCCACACAAAAATTATCAGCTGTTAAACTTGCTAAATATCCTTCAATGCTACTTCCCTGGCAATCATATCCCAACAGACCATACTCTTCATACAGTGGAACACAATATTGAGAAAAAACTGATTCAATATCAGACGAAGACCTCATTTCAGCTAGCTTATTCAACTCCGTATATCGACTTGCTTCCAATAATGCAAAAAGAAAATTTATCACCAGCATTATTACCATAGATGCAAAAATGGTAATACTTCCTCTTCTCCTCATATCACACTTTTCCAGCTTCATCTGTAATTGTGTCAAATATGTCATTTACCAATTCTGTAAGCTGTTTCTTGAATATAAGAACAATTCCTATCAAAACAACAATAATTAGTATCAGTTCTACCACTCCAGCTGCCTTTTCGTCCCTTAAAAATTTATTAAATCTAAACATAATTTTCTCCTTTCTTATTGAAAACTCAGTATCGCAGGGACAATTATAACTGCGATAACAATAGACATCATAATCATCATCGGTAGTAGCATTTTTGTGCTTGCCTCCTCCCCCAAACGCCTGGCAACTGCCTTCCTTTCTTCGAATGCTTCTTCCGATTCCTGTTCTAAATTTTCACATATATTCCTGCTTCCCCGGTCTAAACTTGATATTAACAACCTAATTAGACGGTGATAGCACATAATATTTACTCGTTCACAAAAATTTTGGTATGCTATTCTCTCACTTTTTCCATCATTTATCTCCCTCTCTGTTATAAGCATTTCCTCATAGATAGGTATCTCAGACACTTGATTTTTCTTCCTCTTATCGAGATATCGAGCGGATATATTGCTCCATGCCTGTTTCACAGACATCCCAGATCCCAGTAAAATAGCCATTTTGCTCACAATCTCAGAATATTCGAGTTCCATATCTTTTTTTCGCTTTTTCAATTCTTCGCTTTTCTTTTTTTGTTTCATAATGCAAATCAATATGATAACTATCAATTCCACAGCAATTACTTTTGCCACTAAATGCTGACTGGTTTCTTTCCAAGTCAATTTTTTTCCACCAATCTCATTCGGTAGAACTACTATCTCCTCACCTGGAATTGATAACTGTTCTGCAATACTTTGTCCTATCTGTTTTATAAGTTGTTCCTGTTCACTCAGTTTCTTTGGAAATACCACAAAGTGAAAATCATATTCTTCCACATAATCCTGACACTGTAGTTCAACCTGAGCCGTAACTACCACTCCCTGCTGGTAATCTTCATATTTTTCTAATCGGTCTTCATCAATTACTCCATCATCTGATATTATATTTTCAGAAAATGTCCATTCCGCTTTAACCATCTTTTCAACATATTTATCTGACGGATTTACTTTCTCTGTGACGTAATTTGCATTCTCTTCTCCTAAATAAAAGCTATCATTAATCTCCACGATTGCTTTTTCAAAATACTTCTGAGCTTCAGATTCTGTAAGCATTCTTTCGTAAATCTCAAGATCATACTCCTGCTTCGCCACACCTTCCCCACTCAAAACCAAAGAAATTTCCTTCGAATCATCACCAGGCTCATTCCTTTTTATTTTGTTGCTTTCATAAAGTTCTCTGTCTGTATACTCCATTACAACTGCAAGAACAATAAACATGATGCATACCAAAATCACCTTTGATACTTTTCTTTTTCCATCCTGTACCATAAGCCTATACCTTAATTGCAAGTATCTGTTCAGCTAAATAAATAGCTCCCACGTAACCTACCAAGCAAAAGCACATAAATACTATCCCAACAATATTTCCATACAATACACTCATATATTCAGCTGATGTTGTTTTCATATATGCTAAGAGCACAATAGGTATCACATTCATAACCTTCTGTTCTAACCTTTTGGCTGATATTGCCACCTCTATTTCTCTGGAAGTCTCATACTTTGCCCACATTTTATTCACAGTATCATCTATTATCTCTACGAAATTTCCACCTGTTCTTTTAGCAAATGACAGTATATCTGCAAAATTATATATATCCTCAACCCTTGTTCTTTCCGCAAGGTTTTCCAAAAGCCCCTCGATAGGGGTGTTCATGGATACCCGATTATTTATATTTTGCAATTCCATATACATTAAGGAATTCTCTCCATACAATTGCTTTAGCTCGTTCTGCGCCTGCACAAATGCATTTTCCAATGAGAATCCAGCTAACATGGATCCACTTACATTTTTTAATACCATCTGAAACTCTCCTGCCAGTATCCTACGCCTCTCTTGTATTACAGCCATCACCTTTCTCTTCCATAATGCAACAATCACAATAGGGCAAATTATCATTCCCCAAAATGAATCAAAAAACAATTTAGAAACTAAGATAGAAATGGCTATCGCCTCCAGAATGACAATAAATATTTCCTTTACGGTTAATCGGTAATTCTCATAGTCCATCCACATCCCTCATTCCTGCTGTTTCCAGCTTTGTTCTAGATTTTAATCTGCCTTTCCTGACCAGCTTTCCTGACACTTTACCATTTTCTTCTCCTAGTTCCTCAAACTTATATAGCGTATTTAACCGTATTTCTCCATCCACAATTCCATCCAGTTCTGCAATCTCCAGCACGCGCCTTGATTTATCTCTAAGTCTCCCCAGCTGTACAATAATATTTATTCCAGATGCTATCTGGCTTCTTATTGCTGCTAGCGGAAGTTCCTGTCCCATTAGCACCATTGTTTCCACTCGTGATATCATATCCCTACATGAATTAGCATGACCTGTCGACAGAGAACCATCATGCCCTGTATTCATAGCAGAAAGCATATCCAGAGCCTCCGCTCCTCGGCACTCTCCTACAATTATTCTGTCTGGCCGCATTCTTAAGGCAGTCCTTATTAAATCTCTGATTGTTATTGGAACAACCCCCTCTACATTCGCATTTCGTGTTTCTAAACGAACAATATTTTGCGCGCCTAACAGTTGCAGCTCTGCTGAATCTTCAATTGTAATAATTCTTTCATCCTCTGGAATATATTGCGATAACGCATTAAGAAATGTGGTTTTTCCTGAACCTGTACCCCCAGAAATAAATATGCTGTATCTAGCTTTGACAAGCGTTTCTAAAACCCTGGCAACCTCTTTACTCAAAGACCCAATGGATATTAAACGCTCCATATCAAAGGGATCCTTTGGAAACTTTCGGATTGAAATAGCAGAACCACCTAATGATATTGGGGATAACACAACATTTACTCTGGAACCATCAGCTAATCTGGTGTCAACAATAGGAGAAGCCTGATTCACCACTCTGTTATGTCTCCCTACAATTTGCTGTATAATATCCTGCATCTTTTGCTCAGATGCAAATCTGCCATTATACTGTTGAATTGCACCATTTTTTTCATAAAATATCTTGTCTGGACCATTGACCATTATCTCAGTCACATCTGTGTCATCTATCAGGTCCTGCAAAACATCAAGTCTCTTTAAACTGTCAAATATCTTTTTTTCAAGCTCGATTCTCTCTTTCAGGCTTATCTTTTCCTTTTTTACTTCATCAGAAGCTATTTTGCTTATGATATCCCATATCTCCTCATCCTCCATATCCCTGGATGCATCAATATCTGTAAGGACCTGTTGCCTTATTCTCTCACTTATCTCATCCAACACCAACAGCCTCCACCGACAAGCCTCTTAGCATGTCTCCAAATTCTGTCCACTTCCACTGTTCTATAACTTTACTACAATTATCGACAGGCATAGTCACTATTGGAGGTTCAATTTTAATAACCTTGTCAAGGATCCTCTTATACCCCCTCTCATTTATATCTTCGACAAACTCATACTCACGCCATTGCCCCAGTCCCC
>CAMFPD010000127.1 GCA_945971355.1 uncultured Lachnobacterium sp. | reverse complement strand
GAAGGTGTAGAATACCAGCTTGAGGCAAATGATAATGAGAATTGTCTTCACAGTGGTTCAGAGGGAACTGCTGACAAAGTATGGAGAGTAAAGGATTACTCGGACAATTCAATCACATTTGAGGTAGAGGATGCCGATTTGCAGCAGGGATACCCTGGAAATGCTGTTATGGCAGTTACCTATGAGGTCACAGATGAAAATGGTCTTTTGATTAAGTATTTCGGAAAGGCTGATAAGACAACAATATTCAACCTTACAAACCATTCATATTTCAATTTGAATGGACATAACTTAGGCAGTGTGTATGAGACAATGCTTCAGATTAATGCGTCTCACTATACACCAGTTAAGAATTCAAAGGCTATTCCTACAGGCGAGATTGTACCAGTGGCTGGAACACCATTTGATTTTACAGTGGCAAAGCCAATTGGACAGGATATAGGTGTAGAGTTTGACCAGCTTACTTATGGAAATGGATATGACCATAATTTTGCAATTGATAAAACTGGCGATGGAGTGGAGCTTGTTGCCACAGCAATCGGTGATAAAACAGGAATTAAGATGGAGGTATTTACTGATACAGTAGGAATCCAGCTTTATTCTGCAAACTTCATTGAAGGACAGCAGGGCAAGGAAGGTGCTGTATACCACAACAGAGGAGCTTTCTGCCTTGAGACACAGTATTTCCCAAATTCAATCAATGAGCCAAACTTTGTAACTCCGATAACAAAATGTGGTGAGGAATATAAATCTCAGACAGAGTACAGATTTTCCGTTGAGTAGAGGAATTTATATATGAAGATAGTATTTTTGGATGCCAAATCAATTGGCGAGGATATAGATCTCTCTGGATATGATAAGTTAGGTGAAGTGGTTAAATACCCATATTCAACACCCGAGGAAGCCGGAGAGCGCACGAAGGATGCTGATGTAATAATTCTTAACAAGGTGGAGATTAATGAAAAATCCATTGGAGAGGCGAAGAATCTTAAGCTGGTATGCGTGACAGCTACCGGAACAAATAATCTTGATAAGGATTATCTGGCAGAGAGAGGGATTGAGTGGAGAAATGTAGCAGGTTACTCTACAGAGACTGTAGCTCAGCATACTTTTGCATTGCTTTTCTACCTTATGGAAAAGCTCAGATATTATGATGATTATGTGAAAAATGAGAACTATGTAAATGACAGCATGTTCACACATTTTGACCATAAATTTCATGAGCTGTCAGGTAAGACATGGGGAATAATCGGCCTTGGAAATATCGGAAGACGAGTTGCTGATATAGCGAAATGTTTTGGATGTAACGTGATTTACTATTCTACAAGTGGAAAAAACGATCAGAAGGACTACAAGAGGGTAGAATTTGATGAACTGCTTGCTGCATCTGATATTGTGTCTGTCCATGCGCCGTTAACAGATGATACTCTTGGACTTATGAATAGAGAAGCCTTCTCCAAAATGAAAAACAGCGCTATCTTTCTTAATTTGGGACGTGGACCTATTGTGGAGGAGGCCGATTTGGCTAAGGCTCTTGATGAAGGAGAGCTTGCGGCAGCAGGACTTGATGTGCTTACAAAAGAACCAATGAGTGAGGACAATCCTCTTCGCAGAATCAAAGATTCGGAGAGACTTATCATCACTCCACATATTGCATGGGCAAGTATTGAGGCACGTACTCGTTTGATGGATATCATTCTTGGACAGATCAAGGAATTCTTCAATATTTAGAAATGAATCATATATAAAAACATCTGATATTTGTTTGTTGGGAATATTTGGTGACGAAGCGAGGGACAAATGATGCAAACAAGAGAAGAGGTACTTGAATATGGTTTGTCATTTCCTGATACATATCAGGAAGCCCCATTTCATGATGATAACTGGCAGCTTGTGAGGGTGAAGGGTAGTAAGAAGGCTTTCTTATGGACTTACGAGAGAGATGGCTATATAAACCTGAATGTGAAAGTAAATCCAGAATGGAGAGATTTTTGGCGAAATACTTATGAATCAGTGATACCGGGATGGCATCAGAATAAGGAGCACTGGAATACAATCATTCTGGATGGAACTATTCCGACAGAGGATATAAAGCGAATGATTGCAGAAAGCTATGATATCGTCACTTATAGCCCTACAAAAGCCATTTATGAGGCGGTAAAGAAGATTCCTTACGGCAGGGTGGCAACCTATGGAATGATTGCTGAAATGGCTGGAAATAAGAAGATGTCAAGGGCAGTAGGCAATGCTTTGCATAAGAATCCAGACCCTGATAATATTCCATGTTTTAGAGTAGTAAACTCAAAAGGAGAGTTATCAGGAGAATTTGCTTTTGGTGGCAAGGATGCCCAGGCTAAGCTGCTTAGGGCAGAGGGGATTGAGGTAATAAATGGCAAGGTGGATCTCAGAAAATATGCAATGATATTTGAGTGTGAAAATTGAGATAATAAAAACTGAGATAATAAAAATGTAAATGAATATGCATATTTTGTTTGAAAGACTGATTTTTTATATGATTATGTGGGAATAAGAATTTATAGAGATGCATAAATTGTTTTATACGTATATAGTTGAATGTAATGATAAAACATTATACACAGGATATACTACTGATGTGGAGGCTAGAATAAAAACCCACAACAGTGGAAAAGGTGCAAAGTACACTCGTAGCAGATTACCTGTAAAGCTGGTGTACTTTGAGGAGCATGAGACAAAGAGTGAGGCTATGTCACGTGAATATGCCATCAAGAAAATGACCAGGGCAAACAAGTTAAAATTGATTGAGTGTAATCAAAAACAGATTAAATGCTAATAATTGTGAAAAAAGGAAAAATGTAGAGATACCATCGACGTATTTCTACATTTTTTTTGTAAAAAATATGTCTTGAAAAAAGCTTTGCATATTAGTAGACTTTTAATGGGAACTTATGGATTCGAGGTCAAAAGATATTTATGGGATTTACACAATTAAGTTTTATTTTAAGGTTATTACCAATATTTTTTATAATATATTATGCGTCACCATCAAAATACAGAAACATACTATTGTTTATAGTCAGTATAGTTTTTATGTCATTTGGAAACTGGAAAAACCTAGCAGTTTTACTTGGCATAACAATAGTTGATTACCTGTTGTTATTTACCATGAGAAACTACAAAAATATGGTGAAAAAGCTATTGTTCGCATCAGTGCTTGTTATCGATATGGGAGTACTTTTGTATTTCAAATATGTAGTGCATACCTTGCCTCTTGGAATAAGCTTTTATACCTTTATGGCGATAAGCAGTGCCGTGGACATATACTATGGTTGTGCCACTATTGGCAGTTTTATAGAGTACGGGACATACATGACCATGTTTCCAAAGCTCATACAGGGACCGATTGTTCAGTACAAGGAGATTAAAGGACAACTCAAGGAAAGAGCAATATCGTGGAATAAGATGGAAAATGGTCTCGAGGAGTTTGTAATTGGTCTGGCTTTTAAAACTCTTATTGCAGATAAAATTGCCATATTATGGAATGATGTCCAGATGATAGGCTTTGAAAGTATATCTACTCCGATGGCATGGCTAGGTGCTCTGGCATTTTCTATGGAGTTATATTTTGATTTCTGGGGCTATAGTATTATGGCTGTTGGCCTTGGGAAGATGCTTGCTTTTGATTTTCCACAGAACTTTGATCATCCATATGCATCCTCCACTGTTGGAGAGTACTACAGACGTTGGCATATTACACTTGGAAAATGGTTTAGAGATTATGTGTATATACCCCTTGGAGGAAACAGAAAAGGCAAGGTAAGGCTTCTCCTTAACCTTTTAATTGTGTGGGCTCTTACAGGAATATGGCATGGGGTTACACTTAATTATTTGATTTGGGCAGGGGTTCTTGTTTTCTTTATAATTCTGGAAAAATTTGTGTATGGTAAATTTTTGCAACAGCATAGGATTATTTCCACCATATATGTATGGTTTATTATCCCACTCACATGGGTGATTTTTGCAATAACAAATGTGAAAGCACTTGGTATTTATTTTACGCGTCTGTTTCCATTTTGGGGAACCGGAGAGGCTGTAAATCCCAATGATTTCATATATTATGGTAAAAATTATATCTTGATTATATTATTAGGCTTTGTGATTTCTTTGCCAGAATTATATAAAGTGTATCAAAAAATAAAGGATTGTGTATTGTTTAAAATTCTTCTTATAGTAGTATTCTGGTTCAGTGTAATCCAGATTTACAAAGGGGCAAACAATCCATTTATGTATAGCGGTTTTTAGAGAGATAACTATGAAGAAGATAAAAAGAAGTTTATTTTTTAATTTATTTTTGGTTAGCATTGTAATAATGAATATTGCAGCATTTGTCTCCTGGAGAAATGAAAAAATGAAGATGGAGCAGTCAAAAGAGGAAGTTCATGATGTGACTAATAATGATGTTGCAAATGGTTCAGATGAATCAGTTAATAAAGATGCACATATAGCAGACAATGCAGAAGCAGTGCATGGTACAGAAAGTATTGACAATACAGAGATAATCTACCATGAGGCAGAAAATTCCGAAGAAAAAGACGATTTGGGTAAGATGCCGCCTGAGAAGAAGTTTGTAAAAAAAGATGTGAGCTATTTTGATGATGCGGCTTTTATCGGGGATTCAAGAGTGGTTGGTATAAAGCTTTATTCAGGCATTGAAAATGGAGCTTTTTACTGCAAGGAAGGTCTCACAGTATACAATATGTTTGAGGAGCCACTGGAGATGCCGGGAGGGTCAAAGGATACTCTGGAGAATGCACTTGCAAATAATCAGTACAAAAAAATCTATTTGGAAATTGGAATCAATGAAATTGGAATAGGAACTATAGATTCCTTTATGGAACAATATAAGAGCTCAGTAGATCATATCAGAGAGCTTCAGCCGGATGCAGCAATTTTTCTGTGTGGAATACTGCATGTGAAAAAAGAAAAATCTGAGTCTGAGCCTGTTTTCAACAATGGCAATATTTCGGCGCGAAATGACAGAATTGCACAGCTTGCGGATAATAGAACTGTGTTTTACGTGGATATAAATGAGCCGGTAGTTGATGATGAGGGAAATCTCAACCCGGATTATACTTATGATGCAGTTCACCTGCTTGGAAAGTACTATGGATTGTTGTCTGATTGCCTGTTGGAGCATGCTGTAGAATGGCCATAAAAAACACCCTTCATATGTACAATGTTAATTTAATGACATTGAACATACGGAGGGTGTTTTTATTATGGTGTATATTTTGAGGCATTATATACATCGAAATCCTGAGGCAGCAGAGTGTTACTGTAGATTCCATCAACACCGTTTGCCAGACCGTCGTACATTTTGGTAAAGGTCGAAACGGTATAGTTATACAATAATAATCCATTTTCATGGAGCAGGTTTATAGCTTCCTCGTCAAATCTCTTGTCTTTATATGTGGCAGTGATTACATGAATATTGCTTTTGCTGCCACAAAAAGAAATAATCTCATCAGCTGTGGCATCAGTTTTATAACATGTGAAAATAATACTTGGAAAATTATATATGTCCATTATCCAATCATACATTTCCTCCACATAAATCTGCGGAACAATCCTATTAATCAGCATAGAATCACGTGCCATGGCAGCATTATATATAGAGAGAAATTCCTGTTCTATTTCCTCCTGAGTTGCGTCATCATATTTCACGTCCGTAATCAGGTACATATCCTGATTTACCATCATCTGATCTAGAATATCTTCGATAAACATAGGTGTGAAGGTACGGTCTGTAAGCGGTTTGGCAACTGTGTCCATTGTTTCCCATTCCTCAGAAGAGACAGGTTCACCATCCATGTTTGCAAAATTATCCCAATCGTGAACAGCAGCAAGCCTGCCATCTGTAGTTAGAGAAAAATCAAACTCGAAGATTCTTGCTCCCAAATTATAATTCTGAACCAATGCTTCATAGGAGTTGGTGTAATATGAATAATATCCTCCTTCAGTGTCGCGATATCCACCACCAGCATGAGCAATCAGCTGTCTGTCTGTCCATGTATGGTCGGAGTATACATAAGTATCTGTAATAGGGATTGCAGTAATCTCATAATTATCATCTACGTTGTATACATAGTTTGTGATAGCAGACAGGCACTCTTTCTTTATGTAAATTACATCCCTGAGAGTGTATAACATATTGCTTATATCGAAGGTATATTCATTTTTCCTGCAGGAATTACCAATAAAATTAAAGGTAATATTCACAGGAAGAGAAGCAATGGTTTTATCGTAGCGATTATCGCAAAACTCAGATTGAGTATAACCAGAAAGAATCATGCACTCCTCAAGTGGGAGATAACCTTCATCCATAAGATTGTGAACCTCTTGGGTCTGGTTTGCAACTGTAGTTGCAGCAGTTGCAGCAGTAGTTGCTTCTTCGTAAGCTGTCTCATAGGCTTCAGCAGCAGTTTCTTCAATGGTTTTATTTACTTCATATATTATCTTTTTTGTTATAAGTGTGAAAATAATTATAAAAAATATAAGTACTGTCTCTTATACACATCTCCGAGCCCACGAGACTAAGGCGAA
>CAMFPD010000126.1 GCA_945971355.1 uncultured Lachnobacterium sp. | reverse complement strand
CTGCAATTATAGTTTCAAGGAAAGAACTTGCCTTGTCCCCTCTGTATACCTTGGTATCACTCTGTAATTTGAGCAATTCCTCAACAATATCATAAGCATCTGTCTTAGTACTGTCTGTTGTTGTTCCGAATTTTGACGGATCTTTAAGCAAATCAGAATTAACCTTATATGATGCAGCTGTAAGCTGATAGAATATATTATCTGAACTGGTCACTGTAGTTGTATGGCCATCTTCCAGTTCCCTGTAAGTAGATGCATCTGAGAAATCAAATATTGTACCGTTGGTAGTCTCTGCCTCAAAGAATGCCACTGCGTTATCGCCATTTAAAGCCTCTGCCTTATTCTCAATCTCATTAAACAGCTGTGTGAAATTTCTGACAAACTGGTTGAGCTGTGCCATATAATATGGAATACCCATTGTATCTATTCCTGAACCGCTGCTTAATGTAAGCCCTTCTATCAATGGCAGCTCCTGTATCTTCTTGGATGCACCAAACTGGTCATACTGTTCTCCCAAATTAAATGTAATCTCGGAAATCACTCCATTCTTATCAATCACAGCTTCCCATGATTCATATGAATATGTCCTTCCATTTACAGTTACTGTACCTCCTGTAGGTGGAAGATTAAGCTCATTTATTTCTGCCGCTGAAATATTGTCAATCGTTACTGTATTGTTAGCTACATCAGTAGCTTTAACGGTACCTCTCAGATTCTCCGCATTATCTCCATCCCTCATCTCAAACAATCCCTTTAAGGTTCCACTGGCTGTACCTGAGACTCCTGAGAATGGCATATCTGTATCAGTCCAGTAAATATCATACAGACCTTCATTATCTGTCATGTACTTCTTTGTCTCTGAAGCAACACACTCAAGGGTTCTATATTCATTTCCGTTTACAAGCTTCTCTCCATTAATAAAAACTGTAAAATGTGTTCCTCCAAGAGGATCATCTGGGTTATTAGTGTTCTCTACCTGATATTCTGATGTAGTAACGGTCACAATTTTTGATAATTCATCAATAAGGTTTGCCCTCTCATCCCTGAGCACGCTTGCCACTGCACCAGTACCTGTCTCAACCTGATTTATCTCTTTGTTCAGAAGTGAAATCTTCTGAGAAATGGAATTTATCTGATCCGTAGCATTTTTAATCTCCTCATTACAATCAGCCTGAATTTCTGAGAGGTTCTGAGCCATTGAATTAAAATATGTACACAGGCTCTGTGCGCTGTTTATAAACTGACTTCTGGTAGTCATGTCTGCAGCATTTGTCTTCAGCGAATCCAAATCAGCAAACATTTTAGAAAAAATAGTTGAGAAGCCCTCAACTGTAGCATCATCCTTGAAATATGTCTCTATCTGGTCCATATAGTAAAGCTTCTGCTCATATCTTCCAAGGCTTGAATTATTCTCACGGAACTTAGTATCATAATATTCATCTCTAATCTGTGAAATCTGTGTTACATTCACACCAGTTCCCACACTTCCATAACGGGCTGTAACTCTCATTGCTGTTGTTGCCGCAAGTGTTGCCTGTTGCCTTGTATATCCCTTTGTCTGTACATTGGCTATATTATTCGCAGTTGTATTGACCGCCACCTGAAATGAGCGAAGTCCACTTGCGCCTATATTTAATCCAAAAAATGTTGATGGCATTGACCTTCCTCCTGCTTTTATCTACGGACTTAAATCAGTCCGGAAACTATAGTATCTGTCATCTCGCTGATAACTGTTATATATCTGCTTGCCGCATTATATGCCGACTGGTATTTAATCATATTGGAAAGCTCCTCATCTGATGAAACACCTATAACCTGTTGTCTCTGATTATCCACTGACGCAACTGTTGCTGACATTGTCTGGCTTGCTGTATAGTATACATTTCCAGCAATACCTAATCTGTCAACTATCTTGTCGTAATAATCCTCAAAATTGCATGGCACAGCATCATCTGGACCTATAATCATTGATGTCTTCTGCCATGCCTCTGTTATCTGACTTCCAAGAGACATATCTACTGCACCGTCTCTGTCTTCTGTTCCATTCTGTTTGTATACAGGAAGCTTCGTTACCTCCTTAAGCAAATCTGGATTGATAGAAATATTTCCTAACTTATATAAAGTGTTTGTGTCATACTCATTTTCTTCATTGTATACATATAATGTCTGAATGACACCATTTACATCTTCATAAGTTACCTCTGTGTATCTCTCGCAGTTATCTCTGACAAATAACTCTTCTGGTGGAAGCTTTTTGTCAGCTCCGACGTTACAATTCTCCACATCAAGAATCTTGGTTTTGTTTGTAATTATATATGTATTTCCTTTTGCGTCAGTGGCTTCAATAGTAGTTCCACCATCTTTTGCGGTTGCCTGAATCTCTGCATCAGTCATCTGCTTATTCGGCACCAGTATATCATTCATGGCTTTTATTACCTGGTGTAACAGATATGTTATATCCGCCTGTGTTTCTGCCACTACACAATCAGCAATCTTTGAGTAATCATATTTGTCACTTAATTCCTTCTTCTGACCATCGTCATATGGATATCCATCTTCAGATGATATAATAGCATCTTTTTCAAGATACTCATACTCTCCATAATTCTCTCCTCTAGCAAAAAGAAGAGCCTTGATACTTCCTATATCATTGTTATACTCTGTCGAAATATCCTTTGTCATATCGAAAACATCTGTGTATCCAGACTCACCCTGTGCAGCATCTGACAGATGTCCCCAGAACGGTGTATAAAATCCAGTTCCCTTTGCGGACTCCTTAACCCTTAAGCCGATTTTGTTAAAATAGTCCTCATTGACAAAGTCTACTCCTTCAACCTTGACGATAACTACTCCAACACTGTTTTCTTTTGCCTCTATATTCAGATAGCCCGATAACTCATCGATAAGGGAATCCCTCTCATCTCGAAGCGTCATTGCAGTCTCAAGTCCATTTGCCTCAATCTTCTGCACATCGAGATTTATTTCATGAATTCTCTTTCCAATCTCATTTACTCGTTCTATCTTGTCTTCAATTTCTTCATTTATATTTTGCTGGTATTTCTTTAGATCATCAAAAACACTTTGTGTTCTTGACAAGAATAGCTCTGACTTCTGCAATACCAGACTCTGATTAGTTGAGTTTGATGGGTCTTTGCCAAATTCCTGAAAAGCCTGCCACAAATCAGCTACGCTCTCCTTGAACTCTTCACCATCAATCTCCTGAAGTATATCCTCTACATAGGAAACAGTTGTATACATACTACTGTAAAATTCACTTCGACCATTCTCTCGTCTATATGCTTTGTCTAAGAAAATATCACGTGCATGAGCCACATCAGAAATTGAAACACCCAGACCGCTCTGCTGAATATTGGTCCCGGGTGTTGGGTTAACACGTGTTATATATGATTTATCTGAAAATCTAACCTGCTCCCTAACATAGCCAGGTGTGTCGACATTAGCTAAGTTATTTGCGGTTACGTTTAACGCATTCTGCGCATTTACCAGTCCTGAATTTCCGATATAAAAACTACCGAATCCATTTGCCATATCCTTGTTCCTCCTAATTATTGCTTGGCATCGAAACCACTACTTCCGAGAATTGCACCCGTATTGTACGCATCTCTTCCATAGTTGGCGGTTTCAGGAGCCTGCCGCATACTCTTGAACAAGGTAATATCAAATTCTGCCATCTCAATGGCCTGGGCCAGCAGGACAGAATTAGTTCCGTTGATTTCCTGCAACTCCTTTACCGATTCTATCAGTGCGTCTTTTGCTTCCTTAAGCTTCTCCTGAACCTTTGGCTGTGAGTCCAAATATTCTATTAGTTTGGTGACTGTTATTCCATCCTTGGACTTTCCAAGTACTGTCGCAATGTCATTTAGGAGGGTTGCCTGCCTGTTTCCTTTGACAACCAGCTCATCGCTTGCACTCTTCTCAAGAACTGTCAACTTTTCTAACGCAGCAACATCACCGTCAATAAGTATCTGACGTTTTTCCTCACCATACTCCGCTAATTTCTTATAATCTTCTGTTTCTTCTTTGAGCAGTATTACAAGCTCTTCAACCAAACTAGCCACACTAATTCCTCGTTTCCTTATATTAATGGTTAATAATGAGAATTAAAGGGAGTTGTACTTCTCCAATAATTTTGCAGCGAAATCATCGGCACTTACTGAATATTCGCCAGACTCAATCTTGCTCTTGAGCAGTGCAACCTTATCTTCCCTGATATCAGAAGCCTCTGACACTGCAGCTTTTGCAATCTGTAAATCTCTTCCTGCCTGTGAAATAGTAAACTGATCCTTTGATGAAGCTGCTTTTGCATTCTTCTGTGTTGCGGCAGCTTTATTTACTCCATACAGCTGTGCAATCTGATTATATGCATCTATTCTCATGAACAGCATCTCCTTTCTTCCTTGAAATATATGCTTTATACATTATTTATCGGACGATTCCATGATTACTTAACCCTCAAAATATATAATTTTCCTATTGAATAATTCTGCCTAAGTTGTTAATATTAGTACGTTTGTGAATAAATTATTTATTTTTATACTATTAAGAGGGAAAAAATGGAATCATTAAAGTACATCAAACCAAAGTTCTTCTCTACCATGAAGGACTACACAAAACAACAGTTTATTAAAGACATAGTAGCTGGTATCATCGTTGCTATTATCGCTCTTCCACTGTCAATTGCTCTGGCCATAGCGTCAGGTGTTAACCCTGAGCAGGGTCTGTACACAGCAATTATCGCAGGATTTTTTATTTCATTCCTGGGCGGCAGCCGTGTTCAGATTGGTGGACCTACAGCAGCCTTCGTAGTTATTATCTACGGAATCATCGCACAGTACGGTACAAGCGGCCTTATTGTTGCAACGTTTTTATCAGGTATCATTATGATAGTTATGGGACTATTGCATTTTGGTAACCTGATTAAATTTATCCCTAAAACAATCACAGTCGGATTTACCTTCGGTATCGCAGTTGGAATCTTCGCAGGACAGCTCAAGGATTTCTTCGGTCTTGAGATGGGGGCTGTTCCTTCTGAGTTTGCTGACAAAATTGTTGCCTATGCACAAAACTTCCACACATTGGATGTGGTTACACTTGCAATCGGTATGCTCGCCCTTTTAATCCAGATTTTCTGGCCAAAAATCAATCAGAAAATACCTGGTTCACTCATTGCTATAATCGTAACAACTATTATCGTGCAGTGCTTCAAGCTCAACGTTGCAACAATAGGTGACTTATACGAAATCAAAGCTGGTTTTCCAACTTTTTCAGTTCCAGAATTAAGCTTTGGTCTTGTTAAAGAAATGATCCGTCCAGCATTTACAATTGCAATACTTGCCTCTATCGAATCACTTTTGTCATGTGTTGTTTCAGATGGTATGATTGGTGGACACCACCGTTCAAATGCTGAGCTTGTAGGACAGGGTGTTGGTAATATTATGTCTTCTCTTTTTGGCGGAATCCCTGCTACTGGTGCTATCGCCCGTACTGCTGCCAATGTTAAAAATGGCGGACGTACCCCTGTTGCCGGTATGGTTCATGCTGTTACACTTTTATTCATATTACTGTTCCTCATGCCATATGCTTCTATGATTCCTATGACATGCCTTGCTTCTATTCTTATAATGGTTGCATATAACATGAGCGGATGGCGTACTTTCGGTCATATGGTTAAAACAGCTCCAAAGAGCGATATCGTCGTACTTATCGTAACATTCGTTTTAACAGTTTTCTTTGATCTGGTTATTGCCATCGAGGTTGGTATGGTTCTCGCTGCATTCCTTTTCATGAAGAGGATGTCAGATGTTGCAGAGGTAAAATCCTGGGTATACAAGGAAGACCTTGACCAGAACGAAATTTCAGAGCATACTGATTTGAAAAACGTACCTTCAAATGCCATGGTATACGAGATTTTCGGACCTCTTTTCTTCGGTGCTGCAAGTTCGTTTTTGGATTTCACTAACGAAAAAGGAAAGAACGTTCTGATTCTTCGTATGAGAAATGTTCCAGCTATGGATATCTCTGGCGAAGAGGTTCTTGAGGAAGTTTATACTACCTGCCAGAAGAGAGGGGTTACTCTACTGCTCTCACATGTAAACGAACAGCCTATGCACGTAATTGAGAAATCCGGATTTGCTGATAAAATCGGCAAAGAAAATCTTTGCGTGAATATAGATGCTGCTCTTGAGAGAGCCGCAGAGCTTAAGGCATAGTAATTACGGTTTTTGTTATTACTATCCATATTGTTTGTTATATTTTGTTTTTATATTTTGTTTTTTAATTTGCAAGAGAGAATTGAAATGGAAAAAGAAAGAGATTATTACTTTGACAATCTGAAGGCAGTGCTTATATTTCTGGTTGTACTTGGACACTTTCTGCTGCCTATTTATGACGATGCATTTTTAGTTGTTCTCAAACGACTGATTTATGTTTTTCATATGCCTCTATTTGTATTTGTTTCCGGATATTTTTCTAAAAACATCTACAAAAACGGTAAATATAATTTTGAAAAAATCATTTATTTTCTCAAGGCATATGTAATATTCGTTGTGGTAATTCAACTTG
>CAMFPD010000125.1 GCA_945971355.1 uncultured Lachnobacterium sp. | reverse complement strand
CGCCCAGCTGTATCAACTAACAATACATCAGCATTTCTTGCCTTTGCAGCTGCTGTAGCATCATAAACTACAGAGCCTGGGTCTGCGCCTTCTGAACCACCGATCATATCGACTCCCGAACGGTTTGCCCACTCCTTGAGCTGATCCCCAGCTGCTGCTCTAAAAGTATCCGCTCCTGCAATTACAACCTTTTTACCCTGACTCTTTAGTTTTCCTGCGAGCTTTCCTACAGTTGTTGTTTTGCCAACACCATTCACACCGATCACAAGAACAACAGATTTTTCGTTTTCAAATCTGTATGCAGTCTCTTCTACCTTCATCTGCTCCTTAATACTGTCAATAAGAAGCTGCTTGCAATCCATTGGCTCCTTAATATGCTGTTCTTTGACCTTAGCTCTCAAATCGTCAAGAATTGCTTCTGTTGCCCTGACACCAAGATCTCCCATTATAAGAGTTTCCTCAAGCTCCTCATAAAAGTCCTCATCTATGCTTGAAAAGCCTGAAAAAATAGAATCAATTCCAGAAACAATATTATCTCTTGTCTTTGTAAGGCCAGAGACCAATCTCTTAAAAAAGCCAACCTTCTGTTCCTTTTTTTCTTCCTGTTCTACTTTTAATTCCTCTGCCATATAGCCCCTTTCCAGCTTTAAGCGCTTTAATCTTTACTCTGTAAGGTCGTTTTCAATAAGGTTTACAGATACAAGAGTTGACACACCCTTCTCCTGCATTGTAATTCCATATAATCTGTCCGCAGCCGTCATTGTACCTCTTCGGTGAGTGATAACAATAAACTGAGTATTCTCTGTAAGCTTATTCAGGTAACTTGCAAATCTTGTTACGTTTGAATCATCCAGGGCTGCCTCTATCTCGTCTAACAGACAGAACGGAGAAGGTTTAAGTGACTGAATTGCAAATAAAAGTGCAATTGCGGTAAGTGCCTTCTCTCCTCCGGAAAGCTGCATCATATTCTGAAGCTTCTTTCCTGGTGGCTGAGCGATAATTCTGATTCCACACTCCAGAATATCCTCTTCCTCAACAAGCTCCAGAGTTCCATGACCACCACCAAACAGCAATTTAAAGGTCTTATCAAACTCTCTCTGAATCTCATCAAACTTTTCAGTAAACTGCTTACGCATTCCAGCATCAAGCTCTTCGATTATTCCCATAAGAGTCTGCTCTGCCTCAATCAAATCATCATGCTGATTCTTCAGGAAGAAGTATCTCTCAGACACTTCCTTATATTCTTCAATAGCATTTACATTTACATCCCCAAGCTTTCTGATATCATCCTTTATCTGGGAAATCAGTTTCTTCAATGCACTCAAATCAGTGTATGCATCGTTTTTAAGCTCAAGAGCTGCATGTGGTGAAAGCTCATATTCCTCCCACATATAATTTGTCTGATATTCATCAGCCTCTTTTAATTTTTCTCTTTGACTATTAAGTCTGAATATCTCCTTATCCAAATCATTGAGTTTCTTGGAGATTTCCTCCTGTTTCTGGAAAAATCCCCTGTAATCCTCGTTCATCTTATCCTTCTGTTCAAGGCTCGCCTTTAATTCATCATCAAGCTGTGTATTTGTGGACTGTGAAGCCAGAATAGTCTTTTGGATTTCCTCAATATCCTTCTGTTTCTTTTCCACATCTTCCTTTGCATGTGAAGCGTTTTCCACAAGTTCAGCTCTCTCTACATCGAATTTGTCAATTTCTGACTTCAGACGGTTAATATTCTCCACAACGAATTCCACCGTCTTTGACACACCTGCAAGTTCAAGATTAATTGCCGAAACAGCCTCCGATGCTTCCTGCTCAATTGAAGTCTGTTCCTCAAGAATCTTCTGGAATTCCTTTGACTCTGTCTCAATTTCAGCTTCTCTCTTCTTAGAAAACTCTATTTCATCTAAAATCTTCTGCTTATTTGCATTAATCTCAGCTATCTGATTCTCGATTTCAACACCTTCGCCTCTTAAGCCCTTAAATACATTCTCACTCTCTGTTCTCTGCTGATTTGCTCTGTCAACATTCATTTTCGCAGTATTCTGTAAAATGTATTTTTCCTGAAGAACAGCTTTTATAGCAATAATCTCCTCATCATTTAATGCCATTGCCGTTGCAATATCATCTTTTCGCTGCTTAAGCTCTTCCAGTTTATCGGAAAGAGCCTTTACTCTCTTCTCAAGTTCTTCAATCTCTCTATTTCTCGCAAGAAGATTAGATGAGTTCTTGAACGCACCACCGGTCATTGATCCACCTGGTGCAAGATATTCTCCTGACAATGTTACAATGTGAAGTGAATAATGATTCTTCTTAGCCAATGCTATAGCATTATCGATTGTGTCAACCACAAGCACTCTCCCGAGAAGATATGCTGCTATCTCATCATACTTTGGATCACATTTGACAAGCTTGTTTGCAAGATTGATCACACCCTTCTCATTAAGTGCCGCCTCATTCTTAGGATTGCTTCTTGCACTTACACTTGTAAGCGGAAGGAAGGTAGCACGTCCAAAATGATTTTCCTTTAAGTATGCAATCATTTTCTTTGCAGTTTCTTCATCCTCAGTAACAATGTTTTGTATATTTCCTGCAAGAGCTGTTTCTATTGCAGTTTCATATTTTTTCTCCACCTGCAGCAAATCTGAAACAACACCACATATTCCCTTCTGGGAGTTCTTGTGTTCCATTACTTTTCTGATGCTGTTTCCATATCCATCATATCTCTCTGCAATATTCTTTAATGATTCAAGTCTTGATTCCTGCTTATGGTAATCTGTCTGCGCTTCCTCTATGAGTCTTGCATTTTCCCTTGTTTTGAATTTCCAATCCTTATCAAGCTTATCCAGCTCTGCTTCCTTTGCCTTTAACTCATTTATCTCAGCATCCACTGCCATCAGGCTTTTCTGTGCTTCCTCCAGCACATCATTTAGTCCAGCTTCCTTAGTCTTTCTGTCCAACAATCGCTTGTTTAACTCTGATTTACGTATGTTAATCTGCTCAAGCATTGTGTCATACTTCTGCTGTCTCGACTGGATAGATGCCTTATTCTGAAGAAGTCGAATTAATTCGTTCTGACCATTCTCTATACCAGCATTACATTTTGCAATCTCACCCTGAACCTGCTCAAGTTTCACCTGAGCAGCATTTCTTCTCTCCTCTATCTCAAGAAGCTGTGCATCGTAATCCTTCTTCTGGTTTTCATACTGCTCCATGGCCTGATTTCGCTCAGCTTTTTCATTGTCAATGGAATCCAGACGGCTCTGCAGATGCTCATCTGTCATCTGTGCAGTATGTATCTGCTCCTTCAACACTTGAATCTGGCTCTCAAGCTTTTGTCTTGTTGATGAAGTATTAGAGATATTCTCTCGGATTGAATTAATCTTCTCATCCATCTCTCTCATGCTTTCACCAAGAGTTTCGTAATCGTTCTTAATACGCTCGTATGCCTCATTTGTCTCTTTCATTTCAGCATCTGCGATACGATATTTCTCCTCCACTTCCTTCTGGGACTGACTGATTCTCTCAGACTCCAGAAGATACATATTTACATCATATGATTTAAGTTCTTCTTTCTTTTTAAGATAAGTTTTAGCCTTCTCAGACTGTCTCTCAAGTGGACCAACCTGTCTCTCAAGCTCCGCCAAAATATCATTTACACGAACAAGATTTTCCCTTTCATTTTCAAGTTTTTTCTGAGCTGTATTCTTTCTCTTTTTAAATTTTACAATTCCAGCCGCCTCATCGAACAGCTCTCTTCTCTCCTCTGGCTTACCATTAAGGATTCGGTCAATCTGTCCCTGACCAATAATAGAATATCCCTCTTTACCTATACCAGTATCATAAAAAAGCTCTGACACTTCCTTCAGTCTACATGGTGTGCCATTAATCAAATATTCACTCTCACCAGAACGGTATACCCTTCTTGCTATAGTAACCTCTTCATAATCTATAGCCAGCTGATGGTCAGAATTATCTAAGGTTATTGCTACATAAGCATAGCTAAGTGGTTTTCGGTTCTCAGTACCTGCAAAAATAACATCCTGCATGGATGCACCTCTAAGCTGCTTTGCACTTTGCTCACCAAGAACCCATCTTACTGCATCCGCAACATTACTCTTGCCACTTCCATTTGGTCCGACAATTCCAGTAATACCATTATGAAAATCAAATGTAATTTTATTTGCAAACGACTTAAAACCATGTACTTCTAAACTTTTTAAATACATTACTTACTCCTCATCTTTTTTCAGAATCAGAAGTGCTTTATAGGCTGCCTCCTGTTCCGCGGCTTTTTTTGTGTGCCCGACACCTGTGCTGATTACTTTATCTCCTATACAAGCCTCAACCGAAAAGCTTTTATCATGGTCTGGACCACTTTCCCCGATCAATTTGTAAGTTAATTTCTTGTGCTTTCCCTGCACAACCTCCTGCAAAATAGTCTTGCTATCATAAAAGAGCTGCTTGTGCTCTATATCTGTAAGAATATATTTTAACACAAACTCTTTTGCATTAGCAAAACCACCATCTAAATAAATTGCACCTATTACAGCTTCAAGTGCATCAGACAATATAGATTTTCTCTTTCTTCCTCCGGTGCGCTCTTCTCCTCTTCCAAGAAGTACATACCTGCCAAGCTCCATTGCCTCTGTACAAAGGGCCAATGTAGGCTCACAGACAATACTTGCCCTAAGCTTTGTAAGTTCTCCCTCAGGTACGTCAGAATAGTTATCATATAAAAACTCACTGGAAACAAGTTCTAATACCGCATCTCCTAAAAACTCCAGCCTCTCGTTATCTGAAAGCTTTCTCATATGCTTTTCATTGGCATAAGAACTATGAGTAAGGGCCTGTCTAAGCAAATTAATATTTTTAAACTGATATCCTATTCTAGCCTGAAATTCTTTTAAATCAGCCATATTCTCTCCCTCAAAGCCACATTTTATATGAATTATCTTAAAACAGTGGCATAACAAAGGAAAAGCCCTTGACACAAGGGCTTTTCACTCTAACTTTTCATTGCATCTTACTGGTTTACAGCATTTTTAATCTGTTCAACAGCATCTCCAACTGTTACGATCTTCTCTGCTTCCTCATTTGGAATCTCGATATCAAATTCTTCCTCAAGTCCCATGATAATCTGGAATACATCCAGTGAATCAGCTCCAAGATCATCTACAAATGTTGACTCCATCTTTACTTCGCTCTCATCAACATTAAGAACTTCCACAATAATGTCTCTAAGTTTTTCAAATTCCATAATTGTTTCCTCTCTATTCTTGTTATATTATATTTTCTTTTATCTTATCGTTTATTGCATTCTCCTTGAACGCAACGCACTGATAAATAGCATTACTGATTTCTTTCGCCTTTGAACTTCCATGAGTTTTTACAACCAGTCCATTAAGTCCTAAAAGTGGTGCTCCTCCGTATTCAGTAGCATCAAATGCCTTCAAGGTCTTCTTTAAAGCAGGAAGTGCAAGTGCTGCTCCGATTTTACTTTTCAGAGTGCTCATAAGCCCCTTCTTAATAACTCCTATCAATGTAGAGCTTAGACCTTCATACAATTTAAGAATGACATTTCCAACAAAAGCTTCGCAGACAATTACGTCAACATCACCCTTTGGGATATCTCTTGCCTCTATGCTTCCCACAAAATTAATTGTCTCACATTCTCTGAGCATCGGAAGTGTTTCCTTCACGAGAGCATTTCCCTTTTCATCCTCAGCTCCAATATTTACAATTGCAACTCTCGGATTTTTTATACCTACCACATGTTCCATATAGATTGAACCCATCTTTGCAAACTGAACTAAATGCTCAGCTCTCGCATCAACGTTTGCTCCGCAATCTATAAGAAGGGATACACCCTTTTCTGTAGGAATTAGAGGTGCAAGCGGTGGTCTCTGAATGCCCTTTATTCTTCCAACAATAACCTGTCCACCGACAAGCACTGCTCCGGAGCTTCCAGCTGAAATAAAAGCATCTGCCTCCCTATTCTTAACCATATTCATTCCTACCACAATTGATGACTGCTTTTTCTTTCTAATTGCTTCCACAGGCGGCTCTGCCATCTCAATAACCTCTGGCGCATCTACTATATCAATTCTCTCTTTAGGAAAAGAATATTTTGAAAGTTCTTTTGCAACCACATCTTCCTGTCCTATCAAATAGACTTTTATATCATCTCTTTTTGATATTACATCAACTGCACCTTTGACAATCTCAGTCGGAGCGTTATCGCCTCCCATTGCATCTAGTGCAACCTTTGTAAACGTTTGCATAGATTACCTCCTTATGTACCTACTAGAGAATATACTATAAACATCCTCATAAATCAATTAAAAATACAATAATTTTCACGTTTCATAAGAAAAATTATTGTAATGATTTAGAAGATTTGCACAAAAAAAGCTCTCCATTTTTGGAGAGCTTTTTTCTTAAGAATTAATCCTGAGCGATAATCTCTTTCTTATTGTAAGATCCGCAGTTCTTGCAAACTCTATGAGGCATCATTAATTCACCACATTTGCTGCATTTTACTAAAGTTGGAGCAGACATTTTCCAGTTTGCTCTTCTCTTATCTCTTCTACCCTTAGAAGATTTATTCTTT
>CAMFPD010000124.1 GCA_945971355.1 uncultured Lachnobacterium sp. | reverse complement strand
GTTCCAGAAGCTCAAACTCTCTGGCCGTAAGGTTTATCTCATTTCCAAGTATAAACAATCTTCTGCTTTCGCAATCCAGTTTCAAATCACCTTTTTCTATAACAGTAGTATCCTGAGTCTTTGGTTTCACAGGAGAAGTTCTTCTCATTATGGCTTTGATTCTTGCCTTAACCTCCAGGATATTAAATGGTTTAGTTATATAATCATCAGCACCATACTCAAGACCAAGGATTTTGTCCATGTCATCACCCTTTGCAGTCAACATAATAATCGGGACATCTGAGAACTCTCTAATTGCCTGACACACCTGAAATCCATCCATTTTCGGAAGCATAATATCCAGAAGGATCATATCATATGCATTCTCCTTTGCCAGATTAAAAGCTTCCTCACCATCATAGGCACAATCCACTTCCATTCCATCCTGTTCCAAACTGAATCTGATACCCTTTACTATTAATTTTTCGTCATCTACCACAAGAACCTTTTTCGCCATGCTCTCTCCCTCAACCTGCTTTCACATATTAATTAACGCATATATCTTCTTTTATCTTATCGTAGGTTGCAGCTCCAATCCCAGTAACATTTGTAATATCTTCTGTGGAAGAAAATCTGCCATGCTCTGTACGGTAATCAATTATCGCCTGAGCCCTCGTCTCACCTATTCCCGTAATGGTGGTCAACTCCTGGATTGTAGCACTATTTATATTAACTTTGCCGTTATCTTCTGACGACTGTACCATACTGCTTTGACCATCTTGTGTTTGAGCATAATACCCTTCTTCCCTCATCTGGGATGTTTCTTCCTCTGACGGAACATATAATTTTTGTGAATCTTGTACAAGTTCTGCCTGATTTAAAAATTCTGCATCAGCATCTTCTGTAAATCCACCAGCAAGGGCTATTGCATCACAGACTCTTTCACCCTGAAAAAGTGTGTAAACTCCCGGATTCATAACCTCTCCGCACACATACACACATATCTGCGTCTGCTTACTCTCTGCATCTAAATCAGTGTTTTCAACACTTTCAAATTCAACCTCTGACTCTGTCTGGACACAATTTACCTCTTCGCTCGTATCACTGGAAGTACCATCTTTTGACGCATAGTACTGTACATCTTTTTTTGCTCCACAACCCAAGAAAACCGTGCATATAAATATGCACAGTATTCCTACTTTTATAATTGTTAATTTTTTCATTTTTCTCCCTCTTGCAAAGGAGACTTGATGTTTATATCATTTTACAGACTTTTTTCAATTATTACAAGTCTATTTCGAAATGATTTCATCTAATGTTTTAGAAAGAAGAACAATCATCTGGTCGATATCCTCTTTTTCAATAATAAGTGGTGGTACAAATCTAAGGACATTGCTACCTGCAGTGATAACAATAAGTCCGTTTTCAAGAGCCTTTGCAGACACCTGACCTACTGGAAGTGTACACTCAACCCCTTGCATAAAGCCTTTTCCTCTTCTGGCTGTAAGGCAATCATACTTTGCCACAAGCTTATCAAGAGACTCCTCAAGATACGGAGTCACTTCATTTACATGAGCTAATATGTCAAGGGACTCAAACTGTTCAAATACAGCAGAAACTGCTGCTCCAACAAATGGGTTTCCTCCATATGTTGTGCCATGATCTCCTGGTGCAAGGGACTTTTCTGCAATCTTCTGTGTCATCATAAAAGCACCAACAGGCACACCACAGCCAAGGGCTTTTGCACTGGTCATGATGTCAGGCTTCACCCCATAATTCTGCCATGCGAACATTTTCCCTGTTCGCCCCATTCCACACTGAATCTCATCGAGAATGAGAAGTATGTCATTCTCATCACAAAGCTTTCTCACTCCCTGCAAAAAATCAGTCTCAGCAGGGTAGATTCCGCCTTCTCCCTGAACCGTTTCCATAATAATTGCACAAGTCTTATCTGTCACAAGAGCCTTTACGCTTTCAAGATTATTGTAATCAGCAAATTTAACCCCTGGCATGAGCGGCTCAAATGGCTCCTGATAATGAGCATTTCCTGTTACTGATAATGCTCCAATACTTCTTCCATGAAATGAATGCTTCATAGCAATTATCTCATGTCCAGCATGACCATCCCTTGTAAAAGCATATTTTTTTGCAGCTTTGATAGCGCCCTCAATAGCCTCTGTTCCACTGTTTGTAAAAAATACCCTATCCATCTCACTGGCCTTTAAGACTGCATCCGCTGCCTTAATTACAGGTGGATTGTAATATAGATTAGATGTATGAAGCAATGCATCTACCTGATTTTTCAACGCAGTCTTGTAAGCTTCATTGCTGTATCCTAACGCACAAACAGCGATTCCGGCTGCGAAATCCAAATATTTTTTTCCATCTGTATCATAGAGATATACGCCCTCTCCATGATCTAGCACAAGACCAAAACGATTATATGTGTGTAATAATTCATTTTCTGCTGAATTAATATATTCCTGTTTATTCATTGAAGAACTTCGCCTCCTTATCATCTAAAATAGCTGTACCAATTCCCTTGTTAGTAAATATCTCCAAAAGAAGGCAGTGTGCAATACGTCCATCAAGAATATGTACTCTTGATACTCCATTCTCTATAGCATCGATACAGTTATTTAGTTTTGGAAGCATACCGCCTCCAATAAATCCATCGGTAATAAGCTCCTTTGCTTCCGAAACAGTAAGCTCTGAAATCAAAGAGTTTGAATCGTTCGGATCCTTGTATACACCCTCAATATCTGTAAGGAAAGCTAGCTTTTCTGCTGAAACTGCACGGGCAATTGCGCAAGCGGCATCATCAGCATTTATATTGTATGTATTATACTCATCATCCATACCTATAGGACAAACGATTGGAAGAAAATCCTTTTCTAAAAGATCATAGATAATCTTCGGATTAACCTCTGTAATCTCTCCTACAAAACCGATGTCTTCACCATTTGAAAGCTTCTTCTGAACCTTCAGGAGGCCACCATCCTTGCCGCTGATTCCGATAGCATTAACTCCAAGCTCCTGCACAAGCTTAACAAGGGACTTATTAACCTTGTTCAAAACCATCTCAGCAATTTCCATTGTCTCCTCGTCAGTTTTTCTAAGACCGTTTACAAAAACCGGCTCCATTCCTACTTTTCCTACCCAGCGGCTGATTTCCTTACCACCACCATGTACAATAATTGGTTTAAATCCTACTAATTTGAGCAGTGTAACATCTTGAATAACCTGCTTTTTAAGTTCCTCATCAACCATTGCAGATCCACCGTATTTTACAACGATAATTTTACGATTAAATCTCTGAATATATGGTAATGCCTCAATAAGCACCTGCGCTTTTTCTAATACCTTATCCATGTTTTTCTCTTCCATTGCTAACTCCTCACTTTCCTTGGTCTGATTTCCCTATTTATTAAAATTAGTTATGTTTGCCTCATTCAGTGTAAAATCGTAATAATTTAAATCATCCCTAAAATTCCAGCCTTCCTCTTTCCAGAAATGATTGCCTAATTCGTTAGATTTAAACGCTACAATATTTACTTTATTTATCTGCTCCGCCTGCAGGGCTCTCATGCATGCAACAGCCATGGACTTACCGATTCCATGCTTTCTGTAATCCTCATGGACACAAACATGATACAAGCAGCCTCTTCTTCCGTCATGTCCACAGAGAATTGCACCTACGATTTTTCCATCAGATACTGCAACCACACTGGTTTTTGGGTTTCTCTTTATAAATCGTTCTACACCCTCTTTTGAATCATCAATTGATCTGATGGCAAAACCATGAATACTCATCCAGAGATTATGAACCTCCTCATAATCATCAGTTGTCATCACTCGAATTTCATATTTTATTTCCATATAACATCCTTACCGCTTCCTCAATGCTTCCTAAGGGAACATTGGAACCATATTTAATCCTTCTGCCTCATCAAATCCAAATAAAAGATTCATGTTCTGAACAGCCTGACCTGCAGCACCCTTTACCAGATTATCAAGCGCTCCCATCATAACAATTCTGCCAGTTCTCTCATCTATGACAAAATTCACATCCACATAGTTGCTTCCCTCAACCCATTTGGTTTCTGGGCACACACCCTTCTTTAGTACTCTGACAAACTTCTCATCTGCATAATATTTATCATATACAGCCTTCACCTCATCATATGTAGGATATGTTCCATCAGCCTTTTTATTCAATGCAGCATACTCTGTTGCAAGAATACCTCTGTTCATTGGAACAAGATGTGGTGTAAAATTAATCATAATCTCTTTTCCAGCTGCATATCCAAGCTGCTCCTCGATTTCAGGAGTATGTCTATGATTTGTCACACCATATGCTTTCATATTCTCATTCACTTCGCAGAAAAGATTAGGAGTCTTAGCTCCCCTTCCAGCTCCCGATGTACCAGACTTGGCATCAATAATCAATGTGTCAGGATCAATAAGCCCCTCTTTTACAAGTGGATATGCTGTCAAAATAGAACAGGTTGTGTAACATCCTGGATTTGCGATAAGTCTTGTATTCTCATTAACCTTATCTCTGTTAATCTCACATAATCCATAGACTGCTTCCTCTATAAACTGTGGACTCTTATGCTCGATTTTGTACCATTTCTCATAAGTAGCAACATCCTTAATTCTAAAGTCCGCTGATAAATCTACAATTTTTACTTTATTTAATATATCCTCCGACAATACTCCTGCAAGAAAGCCCTGAGGTGTAGCTGTAAAAATCACATCCACCTGACTAGCAAGCTCATCCATATTATCATCAAGACATTTTGCATCTACTATCTCAAAAAAATTACCATATATATCTGCATATTCCTGCTCAATATAGCTTCTGGAACCATACCACGCAATTTCAACTTCCTTATGATTCATCAATATGCGAACAAGCTCCGCTCCAGCATAGCCTGTTGCACCAATTATACCAGCTTTAATCATATTCATTTCCTCTTTTCTGTATATCAACATTCGTAACTGCTAAGTACCTTCAGAGTTACTCACTTACTATAATATAGTACACCTTAATTTAGACGTAAAGGGAAAAAATATACAAAGTTTTGTATATTTATACATTTTTAATGTATATTTTTACACTTGCATTATGGATATAAGTGTTATATATTAGTTTTAGTTCAATGCGTTAAAGAGAAAGAGAGGATTTTCAAATGAGCGAAAAAGTTGTATTGGCATACTCAGGTGGACTTGATACTACTGCTATCATTCCATGGTTAAAGGAAACATACGGATATGACGTAATCTGCTGTTGTGTAGACTGCGGACAGGAAGAGGAATTAGACGGACTTGATGAAAGAGCTAAATTGTCAGGTGCTTCCAAATTATACATAGAAGATATTGTGGACGATTTCTGTGACAATTATATTGTTCCTTGTGTTCAGGCTGGTGCTGTATATGAGCACAAATACTTAATGGGAACAGCAATGGCAAGACCTGGTATCACTGCTAAATTAGTAGAAATTGCACGTAAAGAAGGTGCTGTAGCAATCTGCCACGGAGCTACAGGAAAGGGAAATGACCAGATTCGTTTTGAGCTTGGAATTAAGGCTCTCGCTCCAGATATCAAGGTTATTGCTCCTTGGAGAGATGACCGCTGGGCAATGGATTCACGTCAGGCAGAAATCGATTACTGTAAGGCTCATGGAATTGACCTTCCATTCAGCACTGACCAGTCTTACAGCCGTGACCGTAACCTGTGGCATATCAGCCACGAAGGACTTGAACTTGAGGACCCAGCTCTTGAGCCAAATTATGACCACATGCTGGTTCTCGGTGTATCACCAGAGAAGGCTCCTGACGAGGGAGAATATGTGACAATGACCTTTGAAAAGGGTGTTCCAACATCCGTAAACGGTAAGAAAATGAAGGTTTCTGATATAATCCGTGAGCTTAACCGCCTGGGTGGAAAGCACGGAGTTGGTATCGTCGATATTGTTGAAAACCGTGTTGTAGGTATGAAATCCCGTGGTGTATATGAGACTCCAGGTGGAACTATCCTTATGGAGGCACATGACCAGCTTGAGGAGCTTGTTCTCGATCGTGCAACAATGGAAGTTAAGATGGAGATGGGACGTAAATTAGCTCAGGTTGTATACGAAGGAAAATGGTTCACACCACTTCGTGAGGCTATCTCAGCATTCGTTACATCAACACAGGAATACGTAACCGGCGAGGTTAAGTTCAAGCTTTACAAAGGAAACATCATCAAGGCTGGAACAACTTCTCCTTACTCTCTCTACAGCGAGTCACTTGCTAGCTTCACTACTGGTGATATGTATGACCACCATGATGCAGAAGGCTTCATCACACTCTGGGGACTTCCACTCAAGGTACGTGCAATGAAGATGCTGGAATTAGAGAAAAATAACAAAAAGTAAGTTACAATAAAAAGACACCGCTTTTTAATAACGGCTGCCCTTTGGGGTAACGCAAAAAAACAAGCATATATGATTTGCTCGAAAAATTTTTCAACACAGTTGAAGAATTGTTTCTCACAAATATATATGCTTGTTTTTTATTTAAGTTTGCGCGGGCAGCCTATATAACTGTACAAAAAATTTACACTTAAAACGTTATAGATTTGTA
>CAMFPD010000123.1 GCA_945971355.1 uncultured Lachnobacterium sp. | reverse complement strand
TATACTTATTGTAGGGCATGGGGCAATGAATTCAAGTATTGTATGCCAGATAAGAAATATGCCTCTGGAACATTTCTGGGATGCAGGAATTGAGAATTGTAAACTGATTAAATTGGTGTGATTTATGGCAATATCAAAAGAAAGCCTGACAAGTTGTGGTGGGATAATAAAACCACAATTTATCAGGCTTTAATAGTAAAATTTAGAATCAGCCGATTCCACCAAGTAAAGCACCTGCTACAAGAGCTATGAAAGATAATGGGACAAGAACATATTTTCCAAGTGGAATAAACCATTTTCCGATAGGTTTATCTTTTCCTGTATTAACTGCATTCAAAGCAAAATCTTTTCCAGCAACCCAGAAGAACATTATTCCTGCCAACATTGCACCCAGTGGGCAGATATAGATAGAAACAGCATCCATCCATCCTGAAACAATTCCCTGTATAAACAGTGCTACGATACATCCTGTACCCGCAATTATTCCAACTGATGTCACTCTTTTAAGACCAAGCTTTTCCTGTAAAGTAGCAACAGGGGCTTCATACAGATTGACCAGAGAACTCATTCCAGCAAAGAGGACGCATATATAGAAGACAATTCCTACAATCTTACCACCTGGCATTCCGTTAAATACATTTACAAGATATAGATAGAAACAGCATCCATCCATCCTGAAACAATTCCCTGTATAAACAGTGCTACGATACATCCTGTACCCGCAATTATTCCAACTGATGTCACTCTTTTAAGACCAAGCTTTTCCTGTAAAGTAGCAACAGGGGCTTCATACAGATTGACCAGAGAACTCATTCCAGCAAAGAGGACGCATATATAGAAGACAATTCCTACAATCTTACCACCTGGCATTCCGTTAAATACATTTACAAGATATATAAACATTAAACCAGGTCCTCCTGATGATAATGCGGCACCACCAACTGCCATACCTGGAATAATAACAAATGCAGCTATTAAAGCAGCTAATGTATCAAATAATGCAACATTTCTTGCAGAAGTCGCAACATTCTCAGAATCACTGAGGTATGAGCCATAGATAACAGTACCATTGCCGGCAATTGAAAGTGAAAAGAAAGCCTGACCAAACGCATATATCCAAAGCTTTATATCAAGCAATCCACGGGGATTAATGGTGAAAATGTACTTATAGCCTGCTGTTGAACCGGGAAGTGTGAAAACATAGATTCCAAGTCCTACGAACATTATAAACAGCAGTGGCATCATTATTTTGTTAGCTTTTTCGATTCCACCTGCTATTCCAAATGCCATAATAACAGCTGTTACAATCATGGCGATTATAAGCCACAGGTTATTTCCGAATGTGGATGCTGTGCTTCCAAACATTCCTCCGATTGAATTCATATCCTGTCCCATTCCTGAAAGTTTTCCAGTAAAAGCAAGATATGCATATTTAAATATCCAACCTACTACAACAGTATAACCTATAGCCAGAGCCAGGGAACCGAGAACAGGAATTAGGCCTACAAGCTCTCCTGTTTTTTTATTTCCCGTTCTTATTTCCGTACATTTGCCAAATGCTTTAATAGGTCCACCCTTTGTGGCACGTCCAAGAGCCATTTCTTCAATAACTCCGGTTGAACCAATAAGTATTACGAACAGTATGTAAGGAATTAAGAATGTCATTCCTCCCCATGCTGATACCATATATGGGAAACGCCATATGTTTCCCATTCCAACGGCAGAACCAATACATGCAAGTATAAATCCTGTCCTGCTTCTGAAAGCGTCTCGTTGTTTTTTGTTAGTGTCCATAGTATAATCCATCCTTTTTTCATATTATTTCTCAAGTGTTTTTTTGTCAATAGATGTACTTATATTTTTTGTTTCCCGGGAAAAAAGGCAACGGAGCCATGACTAACAATCATGGCCCCGTTGCCTTTTGTTGCTCTCATATTATATCATTCAGGTGATTATGTAAAATACACAATGGTTATCGTGTTATAATTAACGGGAATAGTACGTAATCTGTTTTACATAAGAATCATTTGCGCAAAATGCATAACAAGTGGTATCGTAATTATTGACAGTATTGTGGATAAACAGACCATACACACAGCTTTTTGGTAATCCTGCCCAAACTTCTGTGCAAAGATTGCAGTGCTGGTTCCTATAGGTGTTGATGCAGAAATTAGTGTTATCATTCCTGTCTGACCGTGGCCAAAAGGCAGTAGATACAGGACTGCCAGTGTCAATACAGGAATTAATGTCAGACGAATTATAGTGGGAATATATAATTCAGCGTTAAAAAATAAATCTTTTATTTTGACACATGAAAGATAGTAACCAAGAACTATCATTGCAACGGGAGTGTTCATTGATGCAAGGAAAGACAATGTACTGTTAATTATTTCAGGGAGTTTTACTCCTGTAAAAAACATGATTAGTCCAATTATTAATGATATTGTAACAGGATTAATTATTATTTTTTTTATGTTTATCATATTTCTTTTTCCTGTTATAATTACTATGCCGTATGTCCATTGCAAAAGATTAAGCATACTTGCAAATGATGCTATATAGAATGCAGCATCATTCCCAAAAACAGCTGTTACAAGCGGAATCCCAATAAAACCTGCATTACAGAAAGTTGTACCGAAGTTGTCTATAGGTTTTCGTGTACCGAATGCCAGGAACGAAACTACGATAGAAACAGCAAATGAAAAAACTGCCAGAATGGCAGACAGGAGAAGACCATATAGTTTTTCATAAGTAAACTGTGTTATGTAGCTTCTGATAATAACACAGGGGATTACAATATATAAGAGTATATTGGCAATATCTTTACTGCCATTAGCTGTAAGAAGGCCAGATTTTGAAAAAATCAGACCAATTATCATAAGAATGAACATAATTAATGTTTGTGTAATTAATATTTGCGTTATCATAATGAAAATCCTTTTAGTATAATATAAAGAAATGAGGTTACATAATGGAGATATACCAGTTACGCCAGTTTCAGGTAATAGCAAAACATAAGAATATGACACATGCAGCGGATGAACTTTGTATCGCTCAGCCAGCTTTAAGCAAGACAATAAAAAAGCTGGAAGAGGAACTTGGTGCCAGACTGTTTATACGTAATAAGAATGGGTTAGAGTGTACAAGACAAGGTGAAATCCTTCTCGATTATACAAACAGAATTATTCCTCTTGTCGAGGAGGCATCCCGTGAAATTAAGGAAAGCATTGGGGAACATGGTGAGATAAGATTATGCCTTAATTCATCTGCTGTACTTGTAAGCAATGTGCTGTCTGAGTTTATTCATGAGCATCCATATGTAAGCTTTTCCATTTCATCTGAGCCCAGAGGATGTGATATTCTGATTGACTCTGTGCCATCTACATATGATATTCCAGAAGGCGCAAAGCTTCTCATGACTGAAGAAATATGTCTTGCAGTATCGGCATCACATCCACTTGCAAAAACCGGACACATAACTGTGAAACAGATGATGAATGAAAAGTTTATTGATCTCGCTAATACCCCTTCATATTCAGAAGTATTTAATTCTGTGTTCAGTCATTGCAGGCGGACTCCTTCAATAGCTTACTCCTGCAATGATTATATATTACAGGGTAAGCTTATTAGTCTCGGACTTGGTGTATCTCTTGTGGCTTCTGTTACATGGACAAGCAGTAGTCTGCCTGAAAACATATGTCTGCTTCACATAGATGATGAAAAATGTTTCCGAAGCATTTATTATATGCCACTTGGATCCTTTCAAACTGAGAATCAGCGCATATTCGAGAAAAAACTGGAGGAATACTTTGCCATGTTATGATTTTGGTCAATTCACTTCAAGTGGTGTCTGTCTCCCTGCTTCAAAGTCTACTACGCTTTTTACAGACGATTCTACCATGTCAGACACTGCCTGATTAGTAAAGAAAGCAACATGAGGTGTGACAATGGTGTTCTGGAAAGATTTAAGAATAATATAATCGTGGTTTAATACACGTCCGTAATACTTCTGGTCAGTACGTATAAATTCGTCCTCACCCTCGCAGCAGTCAGTTCCTACAGAACCTATTTTGCCTGATTCAATGCCTTCAATTAAAGCTTTTGTATCAACAAGTGCACCACGGGCTGCGTTGATAAGAATTACTCCATCTTTCATCTTAGCAATAGATTCTTTATTTATCATGTGATAAGTTTCTTCACTCAGGAAAGTGTGGAGCGTAATTATGTCTGATTCTTTATACAATTCATCAAGAGTTACATATTCTACATTATTCAAATCTTTTGATGGATATGGATCATAAGCAATAATTCTGCATCCGAAACCGGAAAGATTCTGAATGACAGCTTTTCCAATACGTCCTGTGCCAATGACTCCTATAGTGAGATTCTGCATCTCAAATCCGCATATTGGTCCAAGGGAATAGTCAGCAGTATGGGAGCGGAACATTATGTATCCAGCCTTGCGGATACACATAAGTATCAGCATTACAGTGTAATTTGCTACAGAGTATGGTGAGTATTCGCTGTGTGATACACGAATTCCAAGACGTTTTGCAGCCTTAATATCCACGCTGTTACATCCAATTGTTCTGAATCCTATATATTTAATACCAGCTGATGACAGATTTTCAAGTACAGTCTCTGACAGGTCACACATTCCATCACACACTGACATTGCCTGATATCCCTTAACTTTGTCAATATCATCGGATGTGAAGCTTTCACTGTGTGTTGATATTTCAACTCCGTATTTATCTGCAAATGTATCAAAATATTTCTTCTCGTCCGTCCGGACGCTAAATGCTACTATCTTCATGTTTATAATTTCCTCTCATCATTTTATCCATTCATATGTTAATTTGCCAAGAATTTCAATACCTTTTATTATCTGCTCATCTGAAGGAGTTGAATAATTAAGTCTGAATCCATTAGAAATTTTATTTTCGTCTGTCAGGAAAGCTGCTCCGGGAACAGATAGTACGCCACGGTTTATTGCTTCTCTTACAAATGGCTGTGAATCCATGCCTTCTGGGAGGAAGGCCATGACAAAAAGTCCTCCTTCCGGGTGTCCATAAGTTACAGATGGATGAAATTCTTTTTGCATACATTCAAGCATCAGACTGCATTTGTGTTGATATACCTTTCTTGAATTATCAAGATGTTTTTCAAAATCATAATTGTTTATATATTCATTACATATGTACTGGAAAAGTACTGTAGAATGAACATCTGTACACTGCTTGGCTACTGTAAGCGGTCCGGTTAATGATTTGTTAAATACCAGAAATCCAAGGCGGAAAGCTGGTGCCATTACCTTGGAAAAACTTCCTGCATAGATAACACGTCCTTCTGTATCCATTGATTTAATAGTTGGAACACTTTCTCCAGAAAATCTTAATTCACCATAAGGATTATCTTCAAGAATTATAATATTATATTTGCAACACAATTCATATATTTTTTTACGTTTTTCCAATGAGGTTGTTATTCCTGTTGGATTCTGAAAAGACGGAATTGTATAGAGAAGCTTTGCATTGGGGTTGGATTTCAATGCATTTTCCAATGATTCAATATCCATTCCGTCGTGCTGCATTGGAACTCCTACAAGCCTGGCACCATAAGAACGGAATGTATTAAGACATCCAACAAATGCAGGCTCCTCAGTGATAACAACATCACCTTCATTTACAAGGACTTTAGTTGTAATATCTGCACACTGTTGTCCACCTGAAACAATAAAAAGCTCGTTAGTATCGAATTCAAATCCCTCTTTTTTTTCGAGATATTTTTTCATGGTATTACGAAGTGGAGTATACCCTTCGCTTAATCCGTATTGCAGAAGAGAAACAGGAATTTCCTTAAGTCCCCTGGATGCAATATTTTCTATTTCTTTACATGGGAAAGTTTCTGCTGATGGATTGCCTCCACCAAATGAAATGATGTCGTTACTTGCACCTAATTTGAAAAGTTCACGAATCATAGAGCCGTGAACACCTGATAAACGATTCGAAATTGTGTAATCCATTATGTTACTCCCTTGTTAGTTTTGTAATACAACAGATAATAGCCCTTTTCTAGATAGTTGTCTAATATTCTTTGGTTATGGAAATATAAATATGTGGAATACTTTTAGTAAATGGGTTCTTATCAAATCCTGGTACGGTTTTGACAGGACGGTAAAATAAAAATTGACCGAATGATGAAGCTGATTGCGAGAGGCTGAAAAGTCTCTCGTTTCTTTTTATTTAGTCGAGTAGTTATTTCCCAAGGAGAAAAACTGAATGGGCTTACCAGAGAGTGCTTTCCCATGGATATAATAATGGCATAGTATTAAAAGATATGATACAATATGAGATATATAATAAGAAAATGTATGTGGGTCATTCGACAACAGCTCGGCTTATAGTTGAACAAGATATACCCAGAACTGAAAATAAACAGCTAATGGCAGGGAAATATTATTATGGCAGAAGAAAATATATTAACATACTTTAAAAGCATTTTAGAACAGGACAAGGCTGCAGTAGTTATCTGCAATCTACAGCATGAGATAATATACATGAATCCAGCAGCTGTTACCAACTATGCAAAATGGGGCGGAGACAGACTTATTGGTAAAAGTCTTTTAGATTGTCATAACCATGAATCAGTAGAAAGTATTAAAAAGGTTGTGGAGTGGTTTGCAGCAGATGAAAGCCATAACATAGTATAT
>CAMFPD010000122.1 GCA_945971355.1 uncultured Lachnobacterium sp. | reverse complement strand
AAAAAACTTTTTAATATTTTTTATTTGAACGGAGAAGGAGGGATTTGAACCCTCGCGCCAGTTTCCCGACCTATACCCTTAGCAGGGGCACCTCTTCGGCCACTTGAGTACTTCTCCAAAGTTCATATTAAACAATATTAAATTGTTTCCTGCGCTGTGACGCATTAGTTATATTACTAAAATTTTCTCTATTTGTCAACGATTATATTGAACTTTTTTTATAAGTTTTTTTACTACTAATTTATAGTATAATATTTTGATTTCACTACTACATTTTATGTACTATTCTATCTCACAAAATTCCTTTATAGCTGTTTCATACAAATTATTTCCTTCTCGGTCTATTACCACAATTACAGGAAAATTTTCTACGTATAATTTTCTAATTGCTTCTGCTCCCAAATCATCATAGCATACCACTTCTGATTCTTTGATGCATTTAGATAATAATGCTCCTGCTCCACCTACTGCTGCAAAATATACTGCTTTATTTCTAATAATAGCATCAATTACCTCTTTAGATCTTTTTCCTTTTCCAATCATTGCCTTTTCTCCAAGATCAAGTAAGGTTGGTGCAAACTTATCCATTCTTGTGGCTGTTGTTGGACCTGCAGACCCTATTGGTCTTCCTTCTCTAGCTGGAGATGGTCCCATATAATATATAGTTGAATCTACTATATCTATTGGCAACTCATTCCCTCTATCTAATGCTTCAATCATTCTCTTATGAGCTGCATCTCTTGCTACATATATTGTGCCTGTGATATATACATAATCTCCTGAATTAAGATCCTTTGTTTTTTCCTCTGTTATAGGTGTTGTTATATATTTATCCATTTTTTCTCCTATATATTCTGATTATCACTAATTAAATACTTTTTTCATATATTCAGAAAGTTATCCACAATTACTTTGATTTTACTGTCCTTTTTACACAAAACGTTCTTTTTATTAATATTGTAACTGTCTAAATTATTCTTACAGCATGTCTATTTACATGACAACATATATTTACTGCTACTGGAAGACCTGCAATATGTGTTGGATATGTGTTTATATTTACTGCAAGTGCTGTGGTACTTCCACCTAATCCTCCAGGTCCAATCCCCATCTTATTAATTTTTTCAAGTAACTCTTTTTCCAGCTCAGCCACATATTCTATATCACTATTTTCTCCTGCGGGACGAGTTAATGCCTTCTTCGCTAAAATTGTACATTTTTCAAAAGTTCCACCTACACCTACGCCTACTACCATTGGTGGACATGCATTTGGACCTGCGTCCTTGACAGCTGTAAGAATTGCATTCTTTACACCTTCAATTCCGTCTGCTGGCTTTAACATAAAAACTCTGCTCATATTTTCCGAACCAAATCCCTTTGGTGCAAATGTAATTTTTACTTTATTACCTGGTACGATTGAATAATGAATAACCGCTGGTGTGTTATCCCTTGTATTTTCTCTTATTATTGGATCATTAACTACTGATTTTCTCAAATATCCATCTGTGTATCCTTGTCTGACACCTTCATTTATTGCATCTTCTATTGATTCACCTACAAAATGCACATCCTGACCAACTTCTACAAAGAAAACTGCCATTCCTGTATCCTGGCATATTGGTATCATTTCTTTACCTGCTATTTTCAAATTTTCTTGAAGCTGATTTAATATTTTCTTTCCAAGTTCTGATTTTTCTGTATTAGTTGCTTCCTTTAGCTTTTTATCCATGTCTGGTGATAAAAAGTGATTTGATTCAATACACATTTCTTTTACGTTCTCTGTTATAATTTCTGTTTTTATTTCTCTAATCATATTTACTCCTATTTATAAATAAAGCAGGGATTTAAGTCCCTGCTTTATAATTGCATTTCTAATTATTCTTCTGATGATTCTACTTCAGCTTCTGCTGGCTTATCTTCAGATTTTACTTCCTCTGGTGGAATTAAAGATTTATCCTCTACTACCTTTGCAATACTTGCCACTTTTACACCTTCGCTAAGGTTGATAAGTTTAACTCCTGTTGTTACTCTTCCAAGAAGTGTTGTATCATTAACCTGCATTCTAATGATAATTCCCTCTGTTGTAATCAACATGATTTCATCATCTTTTCCTACAGATTTTACTCCTACAAGATTTCCTGATTTCTCAGTTATCTTATAACATTTAACACCCTTTCCACCACGATTTTGAGCAGTGAACTCACTTATTAATGTACATTTTCCAAGACCGTTTTCAGAAACAATCATTACAGATTCTCCCTGAGATGCAAGCTGCATTGCAATAACAACATCATAAGGTGCAAGATTCATACCTATTACACCCATTGTTGTTCTTCCTGTTGATCTGACGTCTGTTTCCTTAAATCTTATACACTGTCCAAATTTTGTAAAGAGGAATACCTCCTCTGTATTATCCGTCACCTTAACCTCTATTAACTTATCGTCTTCTCTAAGGTTAATTGCGGCTAAACCATTCTTACGAATATTTTCATAATCTGTAATTGGTGTTTTCTTTACAATTCCCTTTCTTGTTGCCATAAGAAGATAGTGATCATCATTGTATTCCTTAATTGGAATCATTGCTGTAATCTTCTCTCCTGGCTGAAGTGGAATAAGGTTGATTATTGCAGTTCCTCTACTTGTTCTACTTGCCTCTGGTATCTCGTATGCTTTAATTCTGTACACTCTTCCAGTATTTGTGAAGAACATGAGGTAATGATGCGATGTTGTCATCATCATCTCCACAATATAATCATCCTCAATTGTCTCCATTCCCTTGATTCCCTTGCCACCACGATGCTGAGCCTTAAAATTATCAATGCTCATTCTCTTTATGTAGCCAACCTTTGTCATTGTTATGACTGTGTTTGTTTCAGGAATAAGATCCTCCATGGACATATCATATTCGTCATATCCAATCTGGGTTCTTCTTTCATCCCCATATTTTGCAGATATAACAAGGATTTCTTCTCTTATTACTCCAAGCAGCTTCTTCTCATCTGCAAGAATCTCTTTTAACTCTGCAATAAGAGCAACTAAATCTTTTAATTCTGCCTCTAATTTTTCTCTTTCCAAACCGGTAAGAGCTTTAAGACGCATATCTACAATTGCTTGAGCCTGTTCATCTGAAAGAGCAAATCTCTCAATAAGTCTTGTCTTTGCTTCTGGTGTTGTCTGACTTGAACGAATAATATTAATTACTTCATCAATATTATCCTGAGCGATTATTAATCCTTCTAAAATATGAGCTCTTGCTTCTGCCTTCTTTAAATCAAACTGTGTTCTTCTTGTTACTACTTCCTTCTGATGAATTAAGTAATAATTTAAAAGCTCATATAAATTTAAAATCTTAGGCTGTCCATCTACAAGTGCAAGATTAATTACACCAAATGTATCCTGCAACTGTGTATGCTTATACAAAAGATTGAGTACAACACTTGGATTTACATCTCTTCTTAACTCGATTACAACACGCATTCCTTCACGGCTTGTCTCATCACGAAGATCTGTTATTCCATCTATTTTCTTATCTTTATGAAGCTCAGCTATTTTTTCAATAAGTCTTGCCTTGTTTACAAGATATGGTAATTCAGTTACAACAATTCTGTTCTTACCATTTTCCATTGGCTCAATATCTGTAACCGCACGAACTCTTATTTTTCCACGTCCTGTGCGATATGCTTCATTGATTCCTGATGTTCCGAGAATTATTCCTCCAGTAGGAAAGTCAGGTCCCTTAACTACTTCCATTAGTTCATCAATTGTTGTTTCTTTATCTTCTATTTCGTTGTCTATTAACTTAACAACTGCACCTATTACCTCTTTAAGGTTATGAGGTGGAATATTTGTTGCCATACCTACAGCAATACCTGTTGTTCCATTTACTAATAAGTTTGGAAAACGTGATGGAAGTACTGTTGGCTCACTCTCTGTCTCATCAAAGTTAGGAACAAAGTCAACTGTATCTTTGTTGATATCTTCTATCATCTGAAGAGATATCTTAGATAACCTTGCCTCTGTATATCGCATGGCAGCTGCACCATCTCCGTCCACTGAACCGAAGTTACCATGTCCGTCAACAAGTGTATATCTCATTGACCAATCCTGTGCCATGTTAACAAGTGCTCCATAAATTGAGCTATCTCCATGTGGGTGATATTTACCCATTGTATCTCCGACAATACGGGCACACTTTCTGTGCGGTTTGTCTGGTGTATTGCCAAGTTCTACCATTGAGTATAATACTCTTCGTTGAACTGGCTTTAATCCATCTCTTACATCTGGCAATGCACGGCTTGCTATTACACTCATTGCATAGTCAATATAGGAGGTTTCCATTGTTTTTTTAAGATCAACCTGTTGAATTTGATCAAATATTTTGTCGTCCACTTAAAAATTGTTCCTCCTTACTAAATATCAAGATTTTGAACGTATTTTGCATTTTCTTCAATAAATTCTCGTCTTGGCTCTACCTTATCACCCATAAGAGTTGTAAAGGTTACATCTAATTCTGATGAATTTTCTCCATCAATCATTACCTGTTTTAATATTCTCTTCTCTGGATCCATTGTTGTTTCCCACAACTGATCTGCATCCATCTCGCCAAGTCCTTTATATCGCTGAATCTTGTTATTCTGATCCCTTCCAATTTCTGTGAGAATCTGGTTTAACTCAATATCATCATACGCATACCATACCTTTTTATTCTTTTCAATCTTGTACAATGGTGGTGTAGCAAGATATACATGTCCCTGCTTAATAAGCTCTGGCATGAATCTATATAAAAATGTAAGCATAAGTGTTGCAATATGAGCTCCATCAACATCGGCATCAGTCATGATAATAATTTTATCATAACGAAGCTTTGTAATATCAAATTCCTCATGAATTCCTGTTCCAAAAGCTGTAATCATTGATCTAATCTCTGCATTATCGTAAATTCGATCAAGTCTTGCCTTCTCAACATTTAAGATTTTTCCACGAAGTGGAAGAATTGCCTGTGTTGCACGACTTCTTGCAGTCTTAGCAGATCCACCGGCGGAATCTCCCTCTACAATAAAAATTTCACAATTTTTTGGATTCTTATCTGAACAATCAGCTAACTTTCCTGGAAGTGAACCACCCTCAAGGGATGTCTTTCTTCTTGTGAGATCTCTTGCTTTTCGTGCTGCTTCTCTTGCACGCTGTGCAAGAAGTGATTTCTCACAAATATTCTTTGCAACTTCTGGATTCTGCTCGAGGAAATATGTAAGCTTCTCTGATACTACAGAATCTACTGCACCTCTTGCTTCGCTATTTCCAAGCTTCTGTTTGGTCTGTCCCTCAAACTGTGGCTCCTCAATTTTGATTGATATAATTGCTGTAAGTCCTTCTCTTATATCATCACCTGTAAGAGCTGGGTCTGAATCTTTTATAATCTTATTTTCTCTTGCATAAGAGTTAAATGTCTTTGTCAATGCATTCCTAAATCCAGCAAGATGTGTTCCACCTTCTGGAGTAATTACGTTATTTACAAAACTGAAGGTTGAATCATTAAATGAATCATTATGCTGAAGTGCAACCTCAACATATACACCATTCTGTGTTCCCTCACAATAAATAACATCATGATATAGAGGCTCTTTTCCTCTGTTCAAATACTGAACAAATTCCTTAATTCCGCCTTCATATCTGAATTCATGGTCATGTATGCTTCCTTCACGTGTATCCTTTATATTAATTCTAAGACCTTTTGTAAGAAATGCTGTCTCACGAAGTCTTTGTTTGAGAGTTGCATAATCATATACTGTCTCTTCGAAAATCTCACTGTCTGGAAGAAAATGTACCTTAGTTCCGTGTAATTCCTTATCACACTCTCCTATTACCTTTACCTCTCCATCAGCTTTTCCACGCTTGTAGCTCTGAGAATAGATTTTTCCATCTTTATAAACTTCTACTGTCAACCATGTTGATAAAGCATTTACGACTGATGCTCCTACACCATGAAGACCTCCAGATACCTTGTATCCTCCGCCTCCGAATTTACCTCCTGCGTGAAGTACTGTGAATACTACCTCAAGTGCTGACTTTCCAGCCTTGTGATTTATATCTACCGGAATTCCTCTTCCATCATCCTGTACTGTAATAGAGTTATCCTCATTAATGGTAACTTCTATGTTTTTACAATGTCCTGCTAATGCTTCATCTACAGCGTTATCTACAATCTCATATACCAGATGGTGAAGTCCTCTTGCAGATGTACTACCAATATACATACCAGGTCTTTTTCTTACTGCTTCAAGTCCTTCTAGGATTTGAATCTGGTCACCACCATATTCCTGATTGCTGTTAAATTCTTCACTCATGAAAGAACCTCCTAATTCTAACGCATAACTAAATATCTTCTAATGATTCTTTTTCAAAGACTTCTCCACTTATTACCTGAAAAATCTTATTTATTTTGAATCTGTTTTTTACAAATTCTTCAAGTCCGGTACATGTTATTATTGTCTGAATATCGCTTATACTATTGAGCAGATAATTCTGCCTGTTACTGTCAAGCTCTGACAATACATCATCCAGTAAAAGTACCGGCACGCTATTTGTGGATTTTTTCACAAGCTCTATCTCTGATAGTTTCAACGATAGAGCAGACGTTCTCTGCTGTCCCTGTGATCCATATTTTCTAATATCTATATTATCTATTGAAAATTGCATGTCATCTCTGTGAGGTCCCACTGTTGTCTGGCACAGCT
>CAMFPD010000121.1 GCA_945971355.1 uncultured Lachnobacterium sp. | reverse complement strand
TCCTTAAGCACTTCACTTGGCACTTCCTCCGAAAGTGTTACAACTGCAGTTCCTGTCTCATGACTAACTGCTGCCTCGGTTACTCCTTCAATTGCCTCCAGGGTTTTCTTAACTCTGGCCTCACAATGTCCACACATCATGCCTTCGATTTTCATTGTCTTTGTCATTTCTTTTTTCTCCTCTCTTTGTTGCTTTATTTTATTATCCCACCTTGCCTCATACAGCTTGAACAGGTTGAGCCTAAGTGCATTTGTTACTACACAAAAACTTGATAAACTCATTGCTGCTGCTCCAAACATCGGATTAAGTTTCCATCCAAATACAGGAATAAATACACCTGCTGCAAGTGGTATTCCTATTGTATTGTAGAAAAATGCCCAGAATAAATTCTCATGAATATTTCTAAGTGTTTGTCTGCTTAATCTGATTGCTGCCGGCACATCTATTAGTCTGCTCTTCATGAGAACCACATCCGCTGCATCTATTGCCACATCAGTTCCTGCACCAATGGCAATTCCTATATCTGCTCTGGTAAGTGCCAATGCATCATTTATTCCATCTCCAACCATGGCAACCCTGCCCTGCTCTTGAAGCTGTTTCACTACGTTTTCCTTGCCCTCTGGCAATACTTCTGCTATCACTTCATCCACACCAGCCTGAGCGCCTATTGCCCTTGCTGTTTTCTCATTATCTCCAGTGAGCATCACCACTCGAATTCCCATAGCTTTTAACTGTTCAACAGCAGCTTTACAATCTTCTTTTATTGTATCCGCCACCGCAATTATTCCAAGAATTTTTCCTGCCTCCTCGAAAAATAATGGTGTCTTTCCTTCCTCTGCAAGCTGCTCCGCTCTATTCAGCATCTTATCTGAAACTGACACAAACTGTGATATATATTTGAGATTCCCACCATGCATTTCTTTTCCGTTTATTTTTCCACACAAACCATTTCCCGGGTTCACCTCGAAATCTACTGCATCTTCTATCTCAATTGTTTTCTCCGCAGCTCTTTGAAGCACAGCCTTTGCAAGGGGGTGCTCACTTTTTGCCTCAAGGCTTGCTGCTTTCCTAAACAGCTCATCCTCTGTCACACCATCTTCTGGGAAAATATCAGTCACAACTGGAGCTCCGTTTGTAATGGTTCCTGTTTTATCTAATGCGATTATCTGGGTTTTTCCTGCCACCTCCAAAGAGCTTGCGGTCTTAAACAATATACCGTTTTTTGCTCCCATACCATTACCCACCATTATTGCAACAGGTGTTGCAAGTCCTAGAGCACATGGACAGCTTATCACAAGCACTGATATTCCCCTGGCCAGAGCAAAGCCCAGTGTCTGTCCCACAATAAGCCACACTGCAATGGTTATAACTGCTATTACAATTACAGCAGGCACAAAAATACCTGACACTCTATCCGCTATCTTGGATATCGGAGCTTTTGTTGCAGCGGCATCACTGACCATCTGTATAATCTGGGATATAGATGTATCCTCCCCAACTCTTCTTGCCTCACATTTCAGATACCCTGACTGATTTGTGGTGGCTGCACTTACCTGATCTCCAACGGTCTTGTCAACAGGTATACTTTCTCCAGTAAGAGCCGCCTCATTTACTGCACTGCTTCCTTCAATTACAACTCCATCCACTGGGATATTTTCCCCAGGTTTTACTACAAATATATCTCCAATTCTAACCTCTTCGATTGGAACCTGAATCTCAATTTCTTCACAACGTACATCTTCATGTACAAGCCTCTCATCGTCATTGTTTTCATCTGGCGCAAGCTGGCAAGAGTTTTTCCTGAGAACAACTGCCATCTTAGGGGCCAGCCGCATTAGACTTTTCAATGCATCAGTAGTTTTGCCCTTCGAATGGGCCTCAAGCATTTTTCCAAGTGTAATCAGGGTGAGTATCATGGCTGCGGACTCGAAATAAAACTCATGCATATACATCATCACCAATTCACCATTACCCTTAACCTGGGCATCTGTCATGGCAAAAAGCGCATAGACGCTATACACAAAAGCAGCTCCTGAGCCCAACGCCACCAATGTATCCATGTTTGGAGCTCTATGAAGCAGGCTTTTAAATCCACTTATAAAAAATCTCTGGTTAATTACCATTATGATTATAGTGAGAAGTAACTGCACAAGCCCCATAGCTATATGGTTTTCATTAAAATACTCAGGAAGTGGCCAGCCCCACATCATGTGCCCCATGGAAAAATACATCAGCACGCATAAGAACACTAATGACACAATAAGTCTTTTTCTAAGCTTTGGGGTTTCCCTATCTTGTAGTGATTCCTCCGCCTCTGCATACATTTCTGATTTTCCAACACTTTCAGAAGTGCTATTAGCTGCCCCTGATTTAGTTGCGTTACTTCCAGAATATTTCTTTTTAGCTGAGTATCCAGCCTTCTCAACTGCTGCAATAATTTCATCTGCTGTTGCTGTTCCCTCAACGCCCATGGAATTTGTCAAAAGACTCACTGAGCATGATTTCACACCGTCAACTGCCGAAACAGCTTTTTCAACTCTGGCACTACAGGCAGCACAGCTCATTCCCGTAACCGTATATTGTTCCATTTCATTTCCTTTCACATATTTTACTTCTATTTTCTAGCTTACCCTTTATAGATGTCTTATATCCCTCAAGTCCTTCGTGACTTGTTCTTTCAATTGCATCCTTAAGTTCCCGTGCCGACATGCGGAGGGCGCCAAGACTAAGTACAGTCTGTTGTTCTAACGCATCATTTGTAGCAACTGTAACCTTGTATTTATCTCTTATATCATGGACAGTTCTCTCAATGAATGCGTCCGCCGTCTCATCCTGTTTTGTGTAAAAAACATCAATTCCATTGAAGTTTTCGTGCTTTCCTGCGTTTCCCTTAACCTTGTATGCATCAAACACCAGAATAAGCCTGCATCCCCTGTATCCCTGATAGTTCGCCAAAATATCCTTCAGTGCGTCTCTGGCAGAATCAATATTTATTTTTGACAAAGAATTCAAATCCTCCCATGCAAAAATAATATTGTATCCATCAACTATGAGATACTCCTCCTGTGGTCCTTTTGCAGGATAAATTGGATTGCCGTGCTTGTCATGCTTCACAGTACGTGGCTTTCCTGACAGTCCTTCATATTGCTTAGAAGCACTCCTCCACTTCTTCCTCTCCTGCTCCTCCATATCATTTTTACTCATACCAAATTCCCTTGCATACACATCCGCAAGCTCTGCGTCAAGCTCCACAGAAGTCATCCCTGCAACATCCTTTGACCAGCTGGTTCTTCTGGTTACTCCAGCAAGACTGTCTGCATCCTTTGCACTAAATGCCTTGGAATTTTCTCTAAGTATTGTCTCTGATGCATCCCCTGTGTATACATAAGGCAAATGCATATAGTTCTCTACTTCATCCCAATTCACAATAAATCCAGAACCATGGGCGCAAAATACTGAGCCTGTTGGATTTTTGTAATCCATCTCACTATCGTAACCTCGCTCAGCTATTACCTCCTCAGGATTATGGCACTCATCATAACCAGACAAATCCAAGGTTAGATTTCCCAGTCCCTGTGAATATGCAAACACCTCACTCACATAATCCTGCATTGTTGAAACAGGAGCTGCCCCCTTAATTCTTGCCATGTCACGACTTCCCACTGTGTAAAATTCCGGTGCATCCACTTTTCCATATCTCTGCTCCAAATCAGTGAGAGCACGTCCCACATGTTCCATTGGGATTTCAAGTACAAAATCATAATATGGCTCTAATAAAATACATTCTCCTCTTTTTAAACCATTTCTGATTGCTCTGTATGTGGCCTGTCTAAAATCTCCACCCTCTGTATGCTTTATGTGGGCTTGTCCTGTGAGAATAGTAATCTTCACATCCGTAAGAGCGCTGCCTGTCAAAACACCCTTGTGCTCTCGTTCCTCAATATGAGTGGCAATAAGTCTCTGCCAGTTTTTATCTAATATATCCTCACTGCAAACTGAGCTTACCGTAACTCCACTGCCCTTTTCTTGAGGTTCAATCAACAGATGTACCTCTGCATAATGACGAAGCGGCTCAAAGTGACCGACTCCTTCAACAGGCTTCGCAACAGTCTCCTTGTATACGATACTTCCAGGACCAAAGGTTACAACCACACCAAATCTATCCTTAATCAGTCTGGTTAAAACCTCCATCTGTACCTGCCCCATAAGCTGAATGTGGATTTCCCTGTGTTCTTCGTTCCACACTACATACAGAGAAGGATCTTCCTCCTCCAACAGCTTCATATTTTTCAAAAATTCTGCCGGATTGATTTCCTTCGGTAAAATAAGCTGGTAATTTAAAACTGGCTCAAGGATTGCCATATTATCCTCCTCCAGATTTCCAAAAGCCTGTCCCGGATAGGTTCCTGTAAGCCCTGTTACTGTAACAATCTCACCAGCCTTAGCACTATCACAGGTTGCAAACTTCTCACCTGAATACTTTCTAATCTGATCCACCTTCTCCACCAGATTGTTGTACTCAAGTTTTTCTCTGACAGCTATACCTCCACCCAGTATTTTCATATAGGTAAGCCTGGTTCCCCTGTCATCTCTTCCTATTTTGTAAACTCTTGCGGCAAATTCAGAAGGATATGATTTTTCCACTGCATACTCTTTTATACCATCTAAAAGCTCCTCCACTCCGCTAAGCTTAAGAGCAGAACCGAAAAAGCATGGAAACACCTTCCTCTCACATATTGCCCTCTGGATAGATGACTTCCTTAGAGCTCCACTGTCCATGTATTCATTTAACAGCTCTTCGTCGCACATAGAAAGCTCTTCGCAAATCTCATCGTCAAATATGAAGTCTTCTCCTTTACCTGCCCCCTTTGATATTAATGTAGCTGCTAATTCATCTGCCGGCCTACCTATTCCACTCCCGCAATCAGCTAGCAGCTTACAGCATCCATCATTTAACTCAGTTCTTAATTCCTGAAGAATCTTATCTTCATCAGTTCCATCCATATCCATCTTGTTCACGAAAATAAACGTTGGGATATTATAATGGCGCAGCAATCTCCAAAGGGTTCTGGTATGTCCCTGCACCCCATCAGTACCACTGATTACAAGCAGCGCATAGTCAAGCACCTGTAGAGTTCTCTCCATTTCTGCCGAAAAATCCACATGTCCCGGTGTATCTAGAAGGGTAATATTTAAATTTTCCGTTTCAATTCTCGCCTGCTTGGAAAAGATAGTGATTCCTCTCTCTCTTTCCTGCTCATCATTATCCAGATATGCATCCTGATGATCCACTCGTCCTAGATTTCTAATCTGTCCTGTTTTATATAATAATGCCTCTGAGAGCGTAGTTTTTCCCGCATCTACATGAGCTACAATTCCAATTACCAACGCATAAACCTCCACGTCTGTATTTATCCACATATTTAATTTATTGTAGCATATTTTTTCCCCATGCAATATAATAAAATGGCAGCGGAAATGCCAGCATTTCCATTTTCGGGAGGAAACAAATGAATAAAAAAGAAGTACTTGAACTAAAGAAAAGATTTAAGAAAGATCAGGCTACCTTCACCCGCCTTGTGGGATGTTATGTAGACTGTAATCGTGAAAAAATATGTAAATTCGGTGGCAAATTTTTGACACTTGAGGAAGAAGAGTATTACAAATATCTTGAAATTGCTAACAAAGTCCTGTCAGGAACACTTGGAAACAATCTCCTCAATCTCTCTTTCCCAATTGAGGAAGAGCAGGTGGGAGGACGCCAGCAGATTCTTATGGCTCTTCGCGATACTGATTTGGAGGACGAAACACTTCTTGATACATACTACGATTTGGTAATTGATACATACGACGAGCCAGGAAACTATCTCATTTTATTGTTTATGGACAGCTATGATGTCATGACCCGTACAAACGATAACAACAATCTTGACGAGTCTGAGGAAGTGTACAAATACCTTATGTGCGCAATCTGTCCAGTTTCTCTTTCTAAGCCGGGTCTTGGATATCTGGAATCAGAAAAACGCATTGGACCTCGTATTCGTGACTGGGTAGTAGGAGCCCCTGATACAGGCTTTCTTTTCCCTGCATTTAATGATAGAAGCACTGACATTCATTCAACTCTTTTCTATACAAAGAACACTAAGGAGCCTCATTCTGAGTTTATGACAAACGGACTTGGCTGCGGTGTTGAGCGCACTGCTACAGAACAGAAGATGGCTTTCCATTCTATCGTCAGAAACGTGCTTGGTGCGGAGGACGAAAACACAGATGACGTTATGTTAGATATTCAGCAGAACTTAAGTGATCTTGCCGACGAATACGCGGAATGTCACGACACAGAGGAGGATCCTTTTATTCTTGATAAGGATGTCATGACCAAGGTTTTAAATGACAGTAATGTATCTGAGGAAAAAATCAACAGAATTGAGAAATCTATTGATGAAGCCTTCGGTGAAAAACTTCCTATGGCTGAGAATGTCATCGACAGCAAGGCTCTCGTTGCCAATGAGCTTCGCGTGGAAAAGCTGGCTCTCGAGGATCAGGTTGGTGTCCTCACTCTCCAGCTCAACGAGAAAAATTCCGAGCTTGAGGAGCGTACTACCCAGCTTCTTGAGAAACAGGAGGAAATCGACAATTACATTGCCGAGACCAAAACCTACGATGTTGTCCTCCGTGTAAAGCCTGAGAAGGCTGCACAGATCAAATCCCAGATTATCAACGGGGAAAAATGTCTCGTCATCCCTATGAAGGAAAACGAGAATGCTACCATCAAC
>CAMFPD010000120.1 GCA_945971355.1 uncultured Lachnobacterium sp. | reverse complement strand
TCCTCCCCATCTGGTGCAGGACCATCTGCATTCTTACTGCCGTCTGTGGCTACTGACCAGGCAAAATACCCTGCATTTTCACCTTCTGTCATAAACATGTTCGTTTTTGCCCAGTTCCACAGACAGTCAAATTCTTTCTTTTTATCAAGCTGAACACACATCATCATTCCGTAGGAAATTCCCTCTGTACGAGTGTCATAGTTTCCTGTATCCTCCAGATAAGCCATTGTTCCATCCTCGGTATACGAGAAGAATTTGTCTTTTCCATAGAATATCTCGTTGAATGTATCTTCAACCCTTTTATTTATTTCTTCCTGTGTTTTCCCAATTTCCAAAAACACATTTCTATAATTTCTATCTGTCATTATTCCTTAACTCCACCAAGTGTCAATCCAGTTACAAAGTATCTCTGTAAAAATGGATAAATACAGATAATTGGAAGCATTGTAACAATTGTAGCTGCCGCTCTTACAGATGTTGGTGTAACATTTCCCTCTGAGTTCTTCATAGCTTCTGCTGATGTTCCCTGGTTTGTAACGGAAGACAACAGTTTCATAAGCTCATACTGTAAAGTTGTCAAATTGTCTGACATACGGTTGTAGAGCATTGCATCAAACCATGAATTCCACTGATAAACTGCAACAAAAAGTGCAACAGTTGCATATACCGGCTTACACAATGGAGAAATAATCTTCACAAAAATAGTTGTATATCCTGCACCATCAAGCTGTGCTGATTCCTCCAAGCTGTCAGGAATACCATTCATGTAAGTTCTAATAACTAACATATTAAATGCACTTATCATACCCGGAATTACATAAACCCAAAAGCTGTTTGTAAGTCCCATTGCCTTGTAGAGAATGAATGTAGGAATGAGTCCACCATTCACATACATTGTAATTACCCAAAATAATGATAACTGCTTCTTAAAGATAAACTCTTTTCTACTTACAATAAATGCAAGAATTGCATTTGCAACAAGGGCAAGCACCGTACCGATTACGGTTCTTAAAACGGAAATAATTGCACCAGTAACAAGACTATCCTTCTGCAGTACTGTAATATAATTCTTCAATGTAAATTTACGAGGCCAGAGATAGATTCCTCCTCTTAATGCATCTGTTCCATCGTTAAATGAAATTGCCAAAGTATTAATAACCGGATACAAGGTAATAGCAACAAACAATATCATAAAGATTGTATTACATACCACAAATATTCTGTCGGCAACTGATTTTCTTTTTTTTCTACTTATTACTTTTTCCATAACCAGACTCCCTCCTAGAATAATCTCTCTTCACCATTTCTCTTTGCAATCTGGTTAGCAATGAGAATAAGTATAATACTTACAGCACTCTTGAAAATACCAGCTGCTGTACCAAGTGAATAATCACCCTGACTGATACCCCATTTCAAAACATAAATATCAATTGTCTGAGATACCTTCTGGATAAGTCCGTTTCCTAACAAGTACTGAATTTCGAAACCAGCATTCAAAACATTACCTACATTCATAAGAAGTAAGATTATTATTGTTGACTTGATACCTGGTAATGTAACGTATTTAATCTTGCCCCATCTTCCAGCACCATCGATTGCTGCTGCCTCATATAGAGATGGGTCTATTGCTGTAATCGCTGATAAATATATAATTGCATTCCAGCCTGTCTCCTTCCAAACATTTGCAAAAGCAACTATTGGCCAGAAATAACCTTCATGTGCAAAAAAGTTAATTGGCTGAGATATAATATGTAGGTTAACTAACACCTCATTTATAATTCCTGTTCCCGATAACATATCGTGTAAAATACCAGTTACAATAATCCACGAAAGGAAATGTGGAAGGTAGGAAATTGTCTGTGTAACCTTCTTCCCAGCTTTATTTTTAATTTCATTAAGCAGGATTGCAAAAACAATCGCCATAACAAATGTCGCAACAAGGTTTAAAACACCCATTGCTAAAGTATTTCTAATTACTCTGATGAATGACTCATCAGAAAAAAGCATCTTAAACTTTTCAAGTCCAATAAATTGCGAATGGAAAATTCCATCCTTTGGCTTATAATTCTGAAACGCTGTAAGCCAACCAAATAATGGTAAATAGTAAAAAATAAATCCATATATTGTAATAATTCCACCCCAGATAAGAAGTGAACGCTGACGCTTAAGAGTTGCCAGATTTATAGAAGATGCTTTTGCTTTTTTCGAATTATCTTTTTTTATAGCCATAACTTTCTCCTTATAAATTGGACTTACCCTCTGGATAACCAAAAGGTAAGTCCGTTATTGTAGAAACCACTCTAAATTATTCGTACTTAGCAGCTTCTTCCATACGTCTATCAAGTTCTGTCTGCATCTCTGAAATGAATGAGTCAGGATCACATGCTTCATATGCTTCCATATACTCATCCCATGCGCTATCAAAGTCACTAGCCATTACTACCTTTGGAAGATATTCGTGTTTTGTCTCTCCCATCTTTGTCCATGCTGTTCCACCTGGTGTAGATGTTGTCATAGTGCTTGAATATGTATACATTGGATACCAAGCACCTGGTGCTTCCTGTGTTCCAAGCATATCAACGTAAGTCATAACACCATATGCCTCGAAGCATTCCTTTACATCATCAGCAAGTCCTTCAAAGAACTCTGACTCCTGTCCATCTGGTTTCATAGCATTCTTGCCATCACGGCTTGTTCCAAGCCACTGTGGGAAGTATGAGTATGAACATACATGAGAAGCCTTGTATGCTGTATCAGCAACATTTAATCTCTGCTCTGGTGTTCTGTAGAACATTCCATCATCATCAACTTCATAGTCTACACCTTCAACACCCCAGAATCTCAAGTCATGGCACTCCTGTCCAAGTAAGTCATTTACAAACTGAAGTGCTCCCTCTACATCATCACAGCTAGTTGTGATTGCAAGTCCTGAAGAAACGTTTACGACTCCGCCTGAGTTATGCCACTGGTTCTGTACACTTTCATCAATTGTGATTGGAAGTGGAACATAGTTGCAACCCTGTGCATCAAGTCCAGCAGACTTAATAGCATCACCAGCAGTGTATGCGAAATCCCACCACTGATCGATCATTCCAAGTACACGACCTGTTGAAAGCTTAGAGATGTATTCATCATATGTCTGTGTGAATGACTCTGGATCAACTATACCTTTCTGGTACTCTTCGTTAAGTTTCTTAAAATAAGCAACAGCTGTATCTGTTGTATTGTAATCAATTACTGTCAATGTATCTGGATCAACGATTACTGAACCATCATTTGGATATCCATCAAGGAACTCTGGTGCATTCTCAAGGCAGAAATATCTCCAGTCATCACAAAGAATTGTATATGGAATATTCTCTGTTCCATCTTCCATAGTAGGATTTGCCTCATTGTATGACTCAATCAAATCAAAGTACTGATCCATAGTTCTAACTTCTGGATATCCAGCCCATTTGAGAACTCTTGTCTGAATCCAGAAAGCCTCATCATTATGTGTACACTCTTTTTCTTCACCATATATATTTGAGAACTGTGGAATCCAGTAAATATGTCCATCATCCTGTCTTAATGAATCCCATTCCTGTTCTGTAAAGAACTCTTTGATATTTGGATAATCATCAAGATAATCATCAAGTGCAACTAGTGCTCCAGCTTCATAAAGCTGAATTGAACCATTGCCACCCTCGATAAAGTCTGGATACTCTCCACCAGCAATAAGTGTTCCGATTGCTTCCTCTGCTGTCTGTCCTGTGAGCCATGTCTCTTTACATTTTGCCCCAGTGATTTCAGCAAGCTTTTCCTGAATCTCATTGTCATCATTGATTTCAGATCCAGGCACTGCGAAGAATGCTGTAAACTCCTTTACATCCCCATCTGCTTTGCTTCCAGTCTCAGTGTCTGAGCCTGAACCGCATCCTGCTGCAAGTGATGCAAACATTGATGTCACAAGCAACAAGCTTAATAATTTTTTCTTTTTCATAAAAAGAACCCTCCTTGTTTTTATACTTACATTTTAAAGCATTAAAGAATACAAACAATCAGATGAAGTACATATAAAGGCAGGGTAAATTATATATTCTGTATTTACTGCTTTCTATACTTTGCCGGTGTACATCCCTTTGCAATAATAAATTTATTTACAAAATAGTCCACATCCTTATATCCCACCGCCTCTGCAATCTCATATATCTTCATGTCAGTGCGCAATAGAAGCTTGGCAGCTTCATCTATTCTTTGTTTGTTCAGATAATCTTTGAATGAACATCCGTATTTCTTCCTGAATAACTGTCCAAGATATGCACTGTTTACATAATACTTCTCACTCAATCCTTTTAACGTTAGATTAGTTGCATAATTCTTTCTGATTTCTTCCTCCACCGATCCCAGAACTCCGCGAGATACATTTTTCCTAAGCTGGGCAAGATAATCACCATATTCGCATGTCATCCTGCACAGATGACTTCTGCTGCCTCGTCTGATTCCTTCTTCAAAGGTTGACTCACTTATCAGTCTGAGAATTTCCTCCTGATTCACATCATTATCCTGTTCACTGGCAAGATGAATAAGCTGAAACAGAAGATAATTTATATTCAAATTCATTGTCTCACCCATGATGCCGCTATTTTGCATATCATTGTAGAATTCGTCTACCTTCTGCCGGATAAGATTGTGTTCATTTAACTCTATTGCGCTAATCAGCTCATCAATTTTTTTCTTGCACAAAACAACTCCGGTATCAGATATCTTGTACTCTTCTTCATAATAATATATCTGCTTCTTTTCCCTGAATCCCTGAAGAGATCTGAGCATACTTGAGGTACCATATGATTTGCACAAATTTCTAATTTCATTTACATACTTACCCACTAACATGGTAATAGGAAGATTAGTATTCTTAGCAAGATACTCAAAAAAATTGCTCAGGTACTCCTTATCAGTCATCTTAAGTTTTTGTCCCAGCCTGTCACAATATATAAAACCAATATCATAGATTTTTTCACTCCCAGAAACATCCATTACACATAGTATAGAATCCTCCTTTAGATATTCCTGAGCTGCTTCGTATAATTTCCTAAGATATGTTTTCTTCTCTTCATCTGTAAACTCATCTGTAATAGCTTGTACATCAAGAGAAATTCCCACGTAACACATCTGTCCATCAAGACATATATTTTCTTCCAGAAATGTAAGATTTGCATAGTCAAATTTACCATTTAACAATGCAATCATATTTCTGTCAAAGTATGCTTTTTCACGTTTTTTTTGCTCCTCATTTTCCAGATTAGTACTGGCCTTCATGTGGGCGACATTTCTGAGTATACCTATAAGTTCATCTTTATCTACAGGCTTTAAAATGTAATCTGTACAGTCATATCGCAAAGCCTCCTGGGCATATGAAAATTCCGCATATCCACTCAATATTACAAAATATGCATCTATTTTTATAGCCGACCTTATTGCTTTAAGGAGCTCTATTCCATTCATCTCAGGCATTTTGACATCAGAAATTATAAGATCCACAGGAGTATCCTTCAAAATCTCCAAGGCCTCCACACCATTGCCTGCTGTGTAAGGTTCCTCGTATCCCTCTTTGTTCCAGTCAATCAACACCTTTATTCCCTGAAGTATAAATGGTTCATCATCAACAATTAGTACTTTTAACATATCTTTGCTTCCTTTACTTAAAGTTTCTCAATGGTATCTATCGGAATTTTTACAGTAACAATGGTTCCTATTCCCCTCTCTGATTCAAGGTCGAATTTAACCTCGTCCTTTGTCATCATTTTTAGTCTTATACAGGCATTAATAATACCTACTCTTCCCTTTTCCTTCAGCATATCCATATTTGCATTTCTCATTTTGGCAAGTAACTCCTCTGCTACTTCTTCCTCCATACCGTTTCCTGTATCCTCAATTTCAAGATACAAAAAATTCTCCTTTTTATATATTCTTACAAATATCCAGCCTGGAGTCATTTTGCTCTCGATGCCATGTATACATGCATTTTCAACAAATGTTACAATTGAAAGCTTAGGAATCTTATAGTTTTCACATTCCTCATCTACATCTAATTCGTAGGAAAGCCTGTCACCAAATCGATACTTTTGAATTTCCAGATATGTGGATACAAGCTCTAGTTCTTTTACTATTTCTGCATTATCTTCCTCCCACTCCACATACTGGCGCTGCAATTTAGCGAGATTTTCTACCATATCAGCCGTTTCTGTTTCCTGTTTTAATAAGCTATGCATTCTTATACTTTCAAGAGCATTAAATAAAAAGTGTGGATTTATCTGACTGTGTAGTGCCAAAAGCTCTGCATTTTGTCGTGCAACAATCATTTCCTGTTCTTTGATGATGCTCTTGTATACAACTTCAATCAAACCATTAATCTTGTACACCATTCGATTGTAGTTGTGCATAAGACTGCCTATTTCATCCTTACCTCTTGGATTTTCAATTAACACAAGCTTCTCATCCTTAATACCATCAAAAGCTTCTGAAACTTCCTTTAATCTCTTTGTAAATGATTTATTTATTGAATCTACCATGAAAAACGGTAACAAAACATTTACAAGCAACAGTGCCAAAACAAGAGGTAGATGTGATAACAAAATTCCAAACAAGTTCCTATTCTTTCCAACTACCTTAATTGACATATCAGAGCCATATACCTGAATATCTTCTTCAAAATCCGTTTTATCAATTACCGAAGCAGGGTAATATTGCTTTGCCATGCTGGCATATTTACCATTAGACAAAAGAATATTGTCTTTGTCACATATAAATGCATCAGCATCATAATTGAGGGTCTTTA
>CAMFPD010000119.1 GCA_945971355.1 uncultured Lachnobacterium sp. | reverse complement strand
AGTTCTTATTTCAGGATATGACGGAGGAACAGGAGCGGCACCAAGCAGTTCAATCCATAATGCAGGACTTCCATGGGAGCTTGGTCTTGCTGAGACACATCAGACACTTATTATGAACGGTCTTCGTAACAAGGTTAGAATTGAGACTGATGGAAAACTGATGAGTGGTCGTGATGTTGCAATAGCAGCATGCCTTGGCGCTGAGGAATTTGGTTTTGCAACAGCTCCTCTTGTAACAATGGGTTGTGTAATGATGAGAGTATGTAACCTGGATACCTGTCCAGCTGGTATTGCGACTCAGAATCCAGAACTTCGTAAGAGATTTGCCGGAAAGCCGGAGTATGTAGAGAACTTTATGAGATTCATCGCAGAAGAACTCAGAGAATACATGGCTAAGTTAGGCTGTAAGACTCTTGATGAGCTGGTTGGACGTGGCGATTTATTGAAGACACGTGATGACTTAGACGAAAATCAGAGCAAGCTTAACCTTGACAATATACTTAACAATCCATTTGTAAATGGAAAGGAAAAAGTTACTTTTGATCCAAAACAGGTATATGATTTTGAGCTTGATAAGAGCAAGGATTTGAAAGAGATTCTCACACAGTTAAATACTGCTCTTGACAAAAAGCAGAAGCGTGCAATTGAGGTTGAGGTTACTAATGTAAACAGATCACTTGGAACAATCTTTGGTTCTGAGATTACAAAGAGATATGATGATACGCTTGATGATGACAGCTATATCATTAAATGTAATGGTGCTGGAGGTCAGAGCTTTGGAGCCTTTATTCCAAAGGGACTTACACTTGAACTTGTTGGAGACTCAAATGATTACTTCGGAAAAGGTCTTTCCGGAGGAAAGCTTGTGGTATATCCACCAGCAGGGGTTAAGTATAAGAAGGATGAGAATATCATTATAGGAAACGTAGCAATGTATGGTGCGACAAGTGGAAAAGCATTTATTAACGGTGTTGCAGGAGAACGTTTCTGTGTTCGTAACTCAGGTGCTACAGCTGTTGTAGAGGGTGTAGGAGACCATGGATGTGAATACATGACAGGTGGACGTGTTGTTATCCTAGGTAAAACTGGAAAAAACTTTGCCGCTGGTATGAGTGGTGGAATTGCCTATGTTCTTGATGCTGATAATGACCTTTATATGAGAACGAACAAATCAATGGTATTTACTGAGGAAGTTACTAATAAATATGATGTCCTTGAACTTAAGGAAATGATTAAGGAGCATGTGACATATACAAACTCGGAAAAAGGTAAAGAGATACTGGATAACTTCAGTGAGTATCTTCCTAAGTTCAAGAAAGTTATTCCATACGATTATAACCGTATGCAGATGGCGATTGTACAGATGGAAGAAAAAGGCTTGAATGCAGAGCAGGCACAGATTGAGGCCTTTTATGCATCAACAAGAGAGTAAGGAGGGAAGAAAAAATGGGAAAGCCAACAGGATTTATGGAATATGAGAGACGCGAAGCAGGCTCGGTTGAACCAAAGGAACGTATTAAGAATTTTAATGAGTTCCATGTCTTCCTTTCTAAGGAGAATCAGCAGAAACAGGCATCGAGATGTATGGATTGCGGAGTGCCATTCTGCCAGGCTGGTGCAACAATTGCAGGAATGACATCAGGATGTCCGCTTCACAATCTCGTTCCAGAGTGGAATGATTTAGTATATACAGGAAACTGGGAGCAGGCATACAATCGTCTGCATAAGACAAATAATTTTCCAGAGTTCACATCAAGAGTTTGCCCTGCGCTTTGTGAGAAGGCATGTACCTGTGGACACTGGGGAGAACCAGTAGCTGTAAGAGATAATGAGCATGGAGTTATAGAAACTGCATATGAGATGGGATATGCTGCTCCAAAGCCACCAAAGGTAAGAACTGGGAAAAAAGTCGCTATAATTGGTTCTGGACCTTCTGGACTTGCTGCAGCAGACCAGCTTAACCAGAGAGGACATGATGTTACTGTATATGAGAGGGAGGACCGTCTGGGAGGACTTCTCATGTACGGAATTCCTAATATGAAGCTTGAAAAGCACATTATTGACAGAAAAATCGATGTAATGAAGGCAGAGGGCGTTAATTTTGTCACAAGCTGTAATGTGGGTGTTGATATAAAACCAGCACAGCTTTATAAGGAATATGACAGAGTTATTCTTTGCTGTGGAGCAAAAAATCCGAGAGATATTAAGGCGGCTGGAAGAGACGCAGAGGGTATTTATTTTGCGGTTGACTATTTGACTCAGAATACAAAAAGTCTGCTTAATTCTAATCTTAAGGATGGAAAATTTGTTTCTGCAAAGGGCAAGAATGTGGTGATTATCGGTGGTGGAGATACAGGAAACGACTGTGTTGGAACTGCAATTCGTCAAGGAGCAAAATCTGTAGTACAGCTTGAGATGATGCCTTGTCCACCAACTGAACGTGCAGCAAACAATCCATGGCCAGAGTGGCCAAAGGTTCTTAAGACTGACTATGGCCAGGAAGAGGCAATTGCTATGTTTGGCAATGACCCTCGTGTGTACCAGACAACAGTTAAGGAATTCCACAAGGATAAGAGTGGCAAATTAAAGAGCATCACTACTGTTAAGCTTGAGAGCAAGAAGGATGAAAAGACAGGAAGAATGTCAATGGTAGAGGTTTCTGGAAGCGAGAAAAATATTCCGGCTGAGCTTGTTCTCATCGCGGCAGGATTTCTTGGAACAGAGGATTATGTTGCTAAGGCATTTGGAGTGGAGCTTACTGACCGCACCAATGTTGCTACAAAGGAAGGAAGCTATGCTACATCAGTACAGAATGTGTATGTGGCAGGTGATAACAGAAGAGGACAGTCCCTTGTAGTATGGGCTATCAGAGAGGGACGAGAGGTTGCCAGAGAAGTGGACGAAAGCCTTATGGGTTACTCATATTTGTCAATTCAGTAGAAATTGAATAGTTAGAATAAAGGCGGGAGTGTATGATAAATGCTTATACATTCTCGCTTGTTTTATATCTAAAATCGCTTGAAAATGTAGTTCTTTTGAACTAAACTGATATTATGTCGAATGTACTGGAGGAGGAAATATAATGAAAAAGAGATTATTAACTTTTATTATGTCGATGGCAATTACAGTATCTCTTGCGGGCTGTGGTAATGATGTGATAGTAGATGTTGTCTCGAATGATGTATCAGCTGCGGATAAGTTAGAAGAAGGTGATACTGGTGCAGAAAATGTAAGTGGAGAGGATGCACAGAATGACGGGACAGGCGATGATTCAAGCTCAGTATCAGATGTGAATCCAGCAGGAATGAAGACAATAGCTGCGCAGGATTTGAAAATTGGCGTTTTATATATAGGTGGGGCTTCTGATACATCTGGATATACATATGCTCACGAGCTGGGTATCCAGGGAATGATTTCAAATATCGGATTAGATGACAGTCAGGTTATGAGAATGGAATACATCGATGATGGAGATGAGGCTGCCATCACAGAGGCATTAGATGAATGTGTAGAAGCAGGCTGTAATGTTATTTTCACCACAAGCTGGGGATATATGGACAAAACTGCGGAGTATGCTGAAAAATATCCTGATATTTATTTCTCACACGGAACAGGTTACAAGAGCAATGGAAAGAACATGACAAATTATTTCGGAAGAATATATCAGGCGAGATATTTGTCTGGAATAGTAGCAGGTCTTAAGACAGAAAGTAATAAAATTGGTTATGTCTCTGCAATGGGAAGTGAAAATAGTGAGTGTACCGGAGGAATTGATGCTTTTGCCATGGGTATTGAGTCTGTAAATCCAAACGCAAAGGTGTTAGTTGCTGTTACTAATTCATGGTATTCTCCAGAGGATGAGGAGGCTGCATCAAGGGCATTGATTGCAGCAGGGTGTGATGTGTTGGCTCAGCATGTAGATACAACTGCTCCACAGACGGTATCAGAAGAAAATGGAACATGGTCTATAGGTTACAATTCGGATATGAGTAAGGAGACTCCAAATGCGACACTTACTTCTGTTGTATGGAATTGGAGCGCATACTATACTTCGTATATTAACAGTATTGTGAATGCTACATATGACGGTTCGAACTATTATGGTGGAATGGACGAAAGTCTTGTTGGTCTTACAAATATTTCTTCTTTATGTGATGCTGAAACAGCGGGACTGGTTAGTGAAGCACAGCAGAAAATTTTAAAAGGGGAATTTGGTGTTTTCGATGGTGAGCTTGAGACAAACACAGGAGAAATTGTGGGAGAGGCTGGAAAAACATTAGATGATGCTACAATAATAGGTGGAATTAACTGGTATTACCATAATGTAGAAGTCCTTAATTGGAAATAGGAGGGGCTATAGTGAAATCTTATATGAACATGAAACTTCAATATAAAATATTGATTATGGCAATTTGTCCTGTATTAGCTATGTGTATCGTAGCGTTCATTATCAATAATACAGTTGTGAAAAATAAACTTCTGGATGATGCCAAGGAGGAGCTTAGAGCAACTGCAAAAGCAGTGTTGGCGGCGTATGATCAGAATACGGGAGATTATTTCCAAAATGCTGTCGGAGATGTGTGGAAGGGAGCATACAACGTTTCGTTATCTGAGGGCTTTATTGATGATATACAGGATAAAACAGGCATTTCAATTACATTTTTTTATGGTGATAAGAGACTTGTAACTACCCTTGTGGATGAAGAAGGTAAGCGTATCACTGGTACTCGTGCTGGAGAATTTCTGGTAGAGAATGTGCTACAGGATGGGAATGATGTATTTACAAACAGAGTGTTAGTGGAGGATGAGTTCTATTTTGGATATTATATTCCTGTTTACCAGAATAACAGTAGTGAAATAATTGGTATGATTTTTGCGGGAATGCCAACTGGTGAAATATATGACAGCTTAAATTTTATTACGGGTGTGTTTTCTGTGGCGATTGTAATACTGTTGATTATTACGATTGTTGCAGGTACAATTTCGTCAAGAAGCCTTGCAAAGAATATCCATGATAGTATGAGTGTGGTTCAACAGATTTCTGAAGGAAAGCTCAATGTGAACATAGATGAAAAGCTGCTTGAGAGAAAAGATGAGGTTGGTGAATTGTCTGTCAGCACTAAGAAGCTTGTGGATAGTCTTTCAGATATGATTGGTCTGATTTCAAATAGTACTATGAACTTAAATGAATCATCTCAGGAGATGAATGCAATTTCAGGGCAGGCAAGCAATGCGATGGAGACCATAAATGGTAATTTGAGAACTGTTATGCAGGGAGCAGAAGAGCAAACTGGGAATGCACTTAGTATTAAGCAGAATATTAGTAATATTAATGAGCATATTGAGAAAACGATGCATGAGGTAAGGCGGTTACACCACGCAACAGAATCAATGATTGAAGAGGAGAAAAACGTTAATACAACCCTTGGATTGTTAGATTCATCAAATCAAAGTGTTTTGCAGGAGGTTGAACGAATCAGGCAGCAGACTATGGAGACAAATGATTCTGTTGAGAAAATTATAAAGTCTGTGACTCTTATTTCAGATATTGCAGAAGAAACAAATTTACTTTCGTTGAATGCATCCATCGAGGCAGCAAGAGCAGGTGAGGCAGGAAAAGGCTTTGCAGTTGTTGCAGAGGAAATTAGTAAGCTTGCAAATCAAAGTAATGCAGCTTCAGAAGAGATTTCTGCAATTGTTCAAATGCTTAGTAAACATTCTAATCAAACAATAGAAATTATGGGCAATGTACAAAATGCTATAAATGAACAGTCAAAGAATGTGACAGATACAGCTGATATTTTTAAAGAAGTTGGTCAGCATATTGCCCGAGTGGCAAAAGGAGTTGCTGTTATCCGTGAGTCAACAGAGGGCTTGGAAAAAGAGACCGAGGAAATAAAAAATGATATTGAAAACCTGAGTAGTATTGCTGAGGACAATGAAAATACTGTAAAGGGAGCAATTGATTACAGTAAAGAAGTACTTGAGACAGTTAAGTCGGTGAATGGAATGTCTGTTGAGGTTAGTACATCGGCAAATGATATGGCGGAGGTGGTTTCTAACTTTGAGGTGTAGTAATTCTTTAATAATTATATGGAGGAAATTTGATGTCGCAAAAGATAGTGTTTTTTGATATAGATGGTACAATCTGGGATGACAATATGGTTATTCCAGACAGCACCAAGGCGGCGATAACAAAGTTAAAAGAAAATGGACACAAGGCTATATTATGTACAGGAAGAGCCAGAGCAAGTGTTATATCACAGGAATTGTTTGAGATGGGATTCGATGGAATAATTGCGGCCTGTGGAACATACATTGAAATGGACAGTGAGATTGTGCATGAGGTACTTGTCTCAGAGGAACTTGTTAAAAAAGTGCTTTGTGTTTTGAGGAAAAATAAAATGCCGGTTGTCTTGGAGGGTTCCAGAGATTATTGGATTGATGAATTTGGCTTTGAGGATGACCCATATGTAGATTATTTACGTAAAGAACTTGCGGAGCATGCCCATGTTCTTACAGGATTTTCCGATGAAATAAGAATTAATAAGTTTTCGGCAGATATTATAGAAGGCACAGACTATGAAGCAGTAAAGACAGAACTGGGTGAGTATTATGATATACTTGAGCATGTTGGAAATGTTGTGGAGTTTGTACCAAAAGGATTTTCAAAGGCAACTGGAATAAAATGGCTATGCGATTATTTAAAGCTTGATATGACAGATACATATGCAATAGGAGATAGTGTCAATGACCTTGACATGCTCCATGTAGTAGGGCATGGGATAGCGATGGGAAATGCTACAGCACAAGTGAAGGAAATAGCTGAGCATGTTACAGATGATATTTATCACGATGGAATATTTAATGCCTTAAGTTCTGTCTCTTATACACATCTCCGAGCCCACGAGACTAAGGCGAATCT
>CAMFPD010000118.1 GCA_945971355.1 uncultured Lachnobacterium sp. | reverse complement strand
ACTCTAAGGCTTTACTCCACGGAAGCAGTCTCGCCCCGCTGGTAGTCTTGCCCCCCCAAAAATAAAACGCTCACAGCGGATATCGTTACGCTACAAATTAACAAATGCAACGTTTGAGTAATTATAACATATTTTTTAGAAAAGGTGGATTTTGCAAATGGAAATCGAAAGAAAATATCTGGTCAAAAGCATTCCCTCTGACTTAGATAAATACAAATGTAAAAAAATTGCTCAGGGATATTTATGTACTAATCCTGTTGTGAGAATCAGAAAATCTGACGACGAATATTATCTCACTTATAAGGGCAAAGGTCTTATGGTTAGGGAAGAGTACAATCTTCCTCTTTCACAAGAAGGCTACGAGCATATGCTTCCAAAGGTGGATGGTCGATTAATAGAAAAATCCCGCTATCTGATTCCTCTTGATGAGAACCTGACAGCGGAACTTGATATTTTTGAAGGTGACCTGGCACCTCTTATTCTCGTTGAAGTCGAATTTGATTCTGTGGATGATGCCAACAGCTTCACTGCTCCTGATTGGTTCGGCGAGGACGTCACTGAATCTGGCAAATATCATAACAGCAGCTTAGCCCTGTCCTGATTTTGCCAAGCAGGTAATCTATCTCAGTCTGTTAGAAAATTCATAGTGCTGACGTGTGCGGAGGGTGCTCTTTAAATCGTCATATCTCTTCATAAGCTCACCCTCTGGCACCACTATGTCAAGTACTACTGCCATATCATCTATAAGCCTGTCTGTTATGTCATCTCTCATAGAAACAAGTACATTATACTTTTCTTCATAAGTATCTGCATCAAGAAATTCCATGAGTTTTGGGTTTACCCCACCTTCCGACGCAGCATCATTTTCCAAATTTATCTTCTCATGTACTATAGAAGATTGTTGTCTTTTATCTGTCTCAGTCTCGTTCTCACAAGTGGCACATCTTTCTTCGCCCATATGATTATGTGTAGAAACATTATCAGTAGAACTATTATCATCTGTAGAAACATTATCGTTCTCTGCTGAAACAACCTCTCCATTTTCAAGTATTGTTACATGCTCAAAACGATATTTCTGTGTCACTTCCGGATATTTCACATGATCCACTTCACTTACAAACATGTCAAGCGGTCTGGCATATATCTCATACGTTCCATACAACGCCTTGTAAATCACAAGCTTTTCTTTTGTCTCAGAATGAGTTGCAACTCCCACTACCTGATATAATTTATTCTTAAAATGTCTATAAAACTCGCCTGTTTTTGGAGTTCTATTCATATTACCCATCTCCTATATCTTAGTCTCTAGAAAATCTCTTTCATGTAATCCGTTCTAGAATCTAGTATTCGAATAACACATATCTTATCTTCTTGCTTTCGATAAAATGCGATATGCTTATCAATCATCACACATCAGACCCAGGCATTCCATAATCTGGCACCATATCCGGCACTGTAAATGATGATATCATATCCATTGCTTCCCCGACAAAATCTCTGTCGAAATTCAAATTACCAGAATATCCCTTTGCCATGAGTTCATCGATTGTTCCAAGAACGCTCTCCTCTGCAAGAATTGCATCTGCATCAGTTTTCAGTGTCTGACATGCTGCACTGTGCTGCACCTTTTCTGCTTCATGCTTTTCCTGATGCGAATGAAGTGCCTCGATTTCTTTCAAGGTTTCATCTTGCGCGAGCTTTGCATTATTCATCTTGGCTTTCTCAACTATACTTATATTCTTCTTTGAAGCACTGTACTGATTTGCTGATTTTGGCTGGGCTACATTCACCTGCTGATACAATGTGCTTTGATTTGACGCATTATTTCTCTGTGCCACTGGCATAGGCATTCTGTCATCCTGTCTCATAGAATTTGGTGGCACGGCAGTTCTCTGCTGTCCCTGCTTTCCATTCTTCTTTGTGGCCTTTCCAATTATTATTGGAACAACAATAAAAATAATGGCCAGGACAATATCTACTATATCTTCCATCTAATTCTAATCCCCCTTTTTCACATCATAACTAATACACATATTTTTATTACTTACTTATATATACAAGTAGTTTTCACCACCTATATTTATATTTGCATTTTTGCTTACAGCTTACACATTTCCTTAAGTATCTGGTCTGCCAGTTCCTCCCCTTTCACTCGCACAACCTGAGGTCTGATAAAGTCTATAAACTCAGCCTTGTAAATTCTCTCAATTTCTTTGACCTTCTCAGAAAATGGTTTATCCTCCAATTCCTTGTTCGTGTGGGAAAGATAGAAATATGCCAGAGCAAATAAATCCGGATGCTGTCTCTCTAACCCTTCCTTTGTAAGCTCGATAAGATTTTCAACCTCACTCTGCAGGATTATTCCTCCATCATTACTATCCGCATACTTCGGTCCAAGCCTTATTACAGAATCAAGTGTAGTATGAAAATCATTGTCCGCATCACTGATTAAGAATTCATCATCAAAGTTTCCCTGTACCTTCTTAAAATCCCTGATTATTCCCAGAAATTCTTTTTTATCATCACCTTCCAGATTATTATATCCTATAATCATTTTTTCTAACCTCTGAAGGCGATCTAAGAGATACTCTAAATTCTCCTTCTCGCCATAATAGCGGGTAGCAACATTCACAGCACTTCTTCTAGTTCTAGTGTATGTACGAAGCCAGCTTTTAACAACCGCCATATCAGCTCCGCCAGCCTGCATATCATTCTTAAATTGCTTTTCTCCCTCTTCTAATCCAAGTAACATATTTCCCCCTTGTTACCTTAAATCATTTCAACGCACTTATGACTTCACCTATCAGAATTGCAATCCACCTCCGTAAACCTGCTGAAAAACTAATTATTGCAGTTCAGAAGTATATGATACATTTTCTCCCTCATACAAATCCACAAGTTCAAGTTCTTTATCTGTATAGTATACTACACTATCCTGAATAAAAATAGAATTTATATCTTTTTTCACAAGTTCTGTCACAGAACTCTTGTCAAATTCATCCGCAATAAAATAATCCTTCGTGGATAGCATCACATCACTGCAATTCAAAGAGTCCGAATACACCACCAATTCGCTGAGAGATGATTTGTTCAGTCCATTTTCAAGGGATAAATATTTGGTACGAGTGGTTCCATCCGGCATATCGTGAAATCTGTATTCATCCTCATTACTGATTCCATAGCTTCTGTATGAGACAGTGCTTCTGGCACTATTGTAATTGCAGGTTCCAACCACATAGACAGTATCACCCTTTAAATTGTACAGATTGTAAGCATAACCATCCTCTGTGCCGCCTAGAGCTCTCGCATAACCGTCAGTGCTTGAGATTATACCATTTACATAACCCATCTCCACCATAGTGTCCGCAATGTAATCAATGATAAATGCATTTTTCATCCAGTAAAAATCAATATAATTGCTCAGATGGTTAGCTTTTGCAAACTGCAGATAGTCTTCTGAAACCTGTAGCTTTATTGTATTATCTCCAAGCAGCTCTATGCTGATTTGATTTTCATCTGCCGCATATTCTGAGATAGCCTCAAACTCAGAGGCAACATCCTCATTTAAATATGGGTCATAGTCCATAAGCTCAGTTTCATTCTGGCAGTAAAAAACATTGTCATAATAGTCATAAACCGGACCAAGATAGATACTTCTATCATCATATTTATTCAATTTTTCAAAAGCATTGTAAAGCACCTCATCCACTACAATTTCCTCATTGGGATGAGCATTTATATAACTGACATTTTTAAAGTCATTATTTTCTTCATCAATATTAAAAAGTTTGTATGCCTTTACACAAGCATCTGTATACACAAGCTGAAGCTCCTTGTAGATGGTTCCATCAGACAAATTATACTGAAAAACAAAGTCCTCTGAGCAATTAAGCTCAGAGGATGTACTTGCTTTAATTTCGGACCATCCTTCATCTTTATTCAGGAAGCTCACAAATGCATAAGATAAGAAGCCGGCACCCACAACCGCCAAAAGAACGACCATGAAAATTTTGAGTTTTGGGTGCTTTTCACTTAGCTCTACCTTCTCAACAGGCTTTGCCAAGCTTGTGTAACGGTCTCTATTATCTCTTGCTGTTCTATTCAAATTAAATCACCACAAATAAAAGTGAAAGAAGTAATAATGCAATCAGGACACCAATTACGATAAATCCTGCAATTGCACCCTTCTTTAAAACCTTATAGTTTCTAATATAGTTGTTCTTCTTAAATATAAGAGCAGCTATGATTCCAATAATTGGAAGGAAGAATGAGATTACTCCTAACCAGATGCTTCCTGTATCATGAACAGGTGCTGACAAAAATTCGTCAGTAATAATCTGGTCAATTGCCTCGTTCTGCTTTGCTTCAACCTCTTCTCTAGATGTACTCTCATCTAAAATCTGGATTGATTTAACAGGAACTCCTGCTTCCCTAATCTTCTTGTATTTTTCGATTTCCTTCTTGTTTCCATATACCCAGTGATCATGTCCGATATTTACAAACTCAGGCTTGTCCTCGCTGTAATCGTGCATTGATGGATCATAAGTATAGAGAACCTTGTTCTTCTCCAGCTTAGGATCTGGGATTGGAATAGCAGAAATAAGTGAGTGTGTGTATGGATGAAGTGGGAAATCAAATAATTCCTCTGCATCTGCAACCTCAACGATTCTACCCTTATAAATAACACCGATTCTATCAGAAATAAATCTTACGATAGAGAGGTCATGTGCTATGAATAAGTATGTAACATCCTTTTCCTTCTGGAATTTCTTCATCAGGTTAAGAACCTGAGCACGGATTGAAACATCCAGAGCTGAGATAGGCTCATCAGCTACTACAAGCTCTGGCTCCATTACCATTGCACGGGCAATTCCGATACGCTGTCTCTGTCCACCAGAGAACTCATGTGGATAACGTGTCAAATGCTCTGGGAGAAGACCAACTTCCTTAATCATATTCTCTACCTTTGCTACACGCTCTGCCTCGTTTTCATAAAGATGGAAGTTATTTAGTCCCTCTGATACAATATAGTCTACAGTAGCACGCTCATTAAGAGAGGCTGCAGGATCCTGGAATACCATCTGGATATTTCTGATAACTTCACGATCAAGGGACTTTGAAATCTTTCCTGAAATAGGAACACCCTTGTAATAAATTTCACCATTTGAAAGAGGGTTAACTCTGATAACAGCACGACCAATTGTAGTCTTTCCTGAACCAGACTCACCTACAAGTGAGAATGTCTCTCCCTTGTGAATATCGAAAGAAGCGTCTGTTACAGCCTTTACAGCATTATCGCCCTTTCCGAATGTAATATCAATATTTTTAAGAGATAAGAGTATCTCTCTACCATTTTCATCTAAAGGACCATGCTCTGGTAATTTATTAGCACGGCTCTTGTTCATTTGATTAGACACTTTTAAATCTCCTATATGTTAAATGCATTTACAAGTTTCTCATGTATGTTCTGAATAGCCTCTGGCTTTTCAATCTTTGGAGCTCTTGGATCAAGCAACCATGTCTTGGCATAGTGTGTATCTGTAACCTTGAACATTGGTGGCTCCTTTAATGTATCAATCTTCATACAATACTGGTTACGAGGTGCGAAGGCATCTCCAACAATCTCATTGTAAAGTGAAGGTGGTGTACCTGTAATAGAGAACAGTGTTGTATTTCTCTGTGCCAGCTGTGGAAGTGATGAAAGTAATGCCCATGTATAAGGATGACGTGGGTCATAGAATACTTCCTCTACTGTTCCAAGCTCAACAATCTGTCCAGCATATAATACTGCAACTCTGTCTGCAATATTGGCAACTACACCAAGGTCATGTGTAATGAATACGATTGTGTAGTTAAATTCCTTCTGAAGATCCTTGATAAGTCTGAGAATCTGTGCCTGGATTGTTACATCAAGGGCAGTTGTAGGCTCATCACAAATCAAAATCTTAGGCTGGCATGAAAGGGCAATAGCGATAACAATACGCTGTCTCATACCTCCGGAATACTGGAATGGGTAGTCATCGTAACGAGCCTCAGCATTTGGAATACCTACCTTCTTCATAAGCTCTATTGCACGTTTACGTGCCTCAACTTCAGAACAACCCTGATGCTTGATAATGATTGAACTAATCTGTTTTCCAATTGTGATAATTGGGTTAAGTGATGTCATTGGATCCTGGAAGACAGTGGCAATTCTTCTACCACGAATCTGAGTCCAGTCCTTCTCATCCTTGATATTTGCAAGGTTAAGTACGCACACACCATGCAATGAATCTGATGTCTCATCAAGATAAGCAACACGGAATGCAATATCATCAAATACCAGGTTCTTCTGGTCATCATCACTTAAGTCAACGCCCATCTTCATAGCTTCCTCAAGTGCTTTGATAAGCTCCTTGATAAGCTTATTACGGCGTCTTGGTTTAAATCTTCCTACTGAAAGATATACTTCCTTTGCCAGAAGCTCATTACGCTTCTTTGTATCATCTGAGATAGATGCTGCAATCTCTTTTGTGTACTCTTCCTTCAGTTTATTCATCTGGGAATTGTACTCATTCTCATATGCAGTATCAGCCTTGGCAGCAGCTTCATGTTCTTTAATCTTTGCCTCTTTTTCTGCCTCAGCAGACTTAATCTTTGCATCAAGCTCTTTAATCATTGCCTGACACTCTGCAATCTCAGATTTATCCTTTTTAGAGTCAAGCGTCTGTTTCTTATTGAATGTTTCTGTTCTCTTTCTCTTAAGCTCACTTATCTCATCATCAAATTTAGCCTTCTCTTCATCAGATAAAGTAAATTTGATTTTTCTCTCAGCTTCCATTTCCTTCATCTTCTTGTATGTCTCAGCACCAAATTCAAATCTGGAAGCATGGTCCAAAGCCTTTTCAATTTCTTTTACCTTTGCTTTGGCCTTGTCATCATATACAACTGTCTCTTATACACATCTCCGAGCCCACGAGACTAAGGCGAATC
>CAMFPD010000117.1 GCA_945971355.1 uncultured Lachnobacterium sp. | reverse complement strand
AAAAAAATCAGTGAAATAATTGTGGATATTTTAATTCAAAATGGACACACACAATTTAATGTTGAAAAAAGCCCCCCGCAGCAGATATATTATATAGAAGAAAGACAACTGTGAAGCTGCAGAGCAGTTGCCAGGGAACAAACAATCAGTGAATGAAAGACGAGGAAACAATATGTGGTTAGCAGATAGACGGAAAGACTACGAAGTAATAGACTGCTGCGACGGAGAAAAGCTTGAGCGCTGGAAAAAATACATTCTCCTCCGCCCAGACTCACAGGTAATCTGGAGCACGCCTAAACAGAATAAGAATTGGAAAAAATTAAACGGACACTACCACCGCAGCGCCAAGGGTGGCGGAGAATGGGAATTTTTTGATTTGCCACAGGAATGGACAATAAACTATACACTCCCAATAGACAAGGAGCTCACCTTCCACTTAAAGCCTTTCAGTTTCAAGCATACCGGACTTTTCCCGGAACAGGCTGCTAACTGGGACTGGTTCTCACAGAAAATCGAAAAGGCTGTAAAATCAGGACTTGGGGATGCGCCTCTTTTCTTCCTCATCAACTCGTACACAACAGGATTACAGCCTGCCGTACTTAATTATATGATTAGCACAGTATTGAAAAAATATGATGGATTTGTCACAGCAGAAGAAATTGGTATTCCTGTTTCTTCAAACAGACTGGTGCTGCCTTGTGGAGCAAGTGGACGCTGGGAGCATAACTAACACTTGTATTTGTTTTCCAACACATTATAACTAAAATATAGACAAATCGAGGGACTCTCATAGAGCGTCCCTTAATTACTAATAGAACCTTATTCAATCACAACATATCCATACCTATCAATACACTCCGGCATATCAAGCCCATGACTTTTACCAGTCCAATCCTCAAGTTGCCTGCAAATCTCATCCAAATCATCAGAATCAAACACATAATCCTCACTCGAATTATTTATAACAACAATTACCTCATCCTCATCATTAACTCTGGCAAATGCATAGATTCCTTCCGTATCTCTGGTAAGCAAGGTCACATAATCTCCATTTCTCACCGCACTGTGCCTATTCCTAATGGCAATCCACTCCTTAAAAAGCTCATAGTCATTATCCTCCTTGAGCCAGGGCATCTTCTGCCTATAGTCAGGCTCCTCAATACCCTCAATATAGCACTCATCCCCATAAAAGACCGATGGAACACCATATCCCATAATCAGATAGAAAAATCCAAGCTTCATCCTGGCTCTGTCTCCCTCGCACCGACTCAGGAAACGGGGTACATCATGGGAATCGAGAAAGTTCATCTGTGCAAGGGATACCGCCCTCGGATAGCGCATTATCATCCTGTGAATCTGCGCATCAAACTCCGACACTGTGAGGATATTTCTTGCAAAAAAGTCTATGCAGAGATAGGAAAACCTATAGTTCATAGTTGAGTCAAACTGGTCTCCCATAAGCCAGGCTCCTGCATCCTCCCAGATTTCCCCAATCATAAAGGCATCTGTCTTAACCTGCTTTACCGCCTTTTTGAAACCCCGCCAAAAGTCATGATTTATTTCATTTGCCACATCAAGCCGCCAGCCGTCTATGTCAAATTCCTTTATCCAGTAGACTCCCACATCAATCAGGTATTTCTGCAAGTCAGCATTACCGGTGTTAAGCTTTGGCATCTCCTTGACATAGGCAAAAGCCTCATAGCTCGGCGGATCCTTGTACTCGATTGGTTCAGGCATACAGTAAAACCAGTCATAATACTCAGAACTGCTGCCCTTTTCCATCACATCCCTAAAGGCAAAAAAGTCCGGTCCACAATGATTGAATACCCCATCCAGCAAAACTCTTATGCCCATCTCATGACATTTTTTAACCAGATATTTCAAATCATCCTTGCTTCCAAGGCAGGGGTCTATCTCAAAATAATCGATGGTGTCATACTTGTGATAGGAATTTGCCTTAAATATAGGATTTAGGTATATGCAGTTGACTCCAAGCCCCCTGATATAGTCAAGATTTTCACAAACTCCCTTCAAAGTACCACCATTATTTGTAATGCACTTACCATTTTTTGCACCAATGCCTGATATTTGACGCCTGCCATTGGCAAAGCTGTCCGGGAAAATATGGTACATGACCATATTCTTTGCCCAGTCTGGAATATGGATTATATCCTCTCTCCTTATATATGGGAATTGGAAAAACTCAGTCCTGTTATCTGTGATTTTTTCAGTTATGCTTCTCTCGCAGTAATAGAGACAGTTTGTCACATCTAACCCGTCCCGCAGTTCAAAATAATAGCAGACCCTGGTGTACTTATCCTTAATGACAGCCTCATAATAATCAAACAAATCGTCTGTGGCAGCGCACCTCATATCCAGTTTTTTCAGCCGTATATTTTTATTCTGGTCAACCCGGTCTCCATACACCAGCTTACAGCCAGCCATATCGTTCTTGGCAGTCCTAAGCCTTATGACCAGCGTGTGTTCATCCTCTGCATAGGCATATTGTGACAGGGGAATGTGCAGTATCGCTTCCTTTTTCATCTTCCTTCATTTTCCTTTCTAGCCCTTGACGGCGCCTCCTGTTATTCCTTCGACATAGAATTTCTGCATGATGACAAAAAGCACAGAAATAGGGATTGCGACAATTATTCCACCGGCGCAGAAGACAGAAAAATAATTGCCCACAAGAGTCCGCTCCACTAGCTTATAAAGTCCCATGGCAACAGTCCAGTCCACAGGATTTTTGGATTTAATCATAAGCTTCGCCATCACAAAATCCATCCATGGCGCCAGAAACGAATTAATGACTGTGTACACGATGATGGGCTTTGAGAGCGGAATAACTATTCTGGTAAAAATCGTAAGCTGGGAGGCTCCTTCTAATTTTGCCGACTCCCTAAGTGATGCCGGTATGGTATCAAAAAATCCCTTGCATATGAGATAGCCCAGTCCAGACGCACCGGAATAGACCACGATAAGCCCCACTATACTGTCAGACAGCCCTACCAGCTTCATCACAAAGTAAATTGCAATCATTGACAGGACTCCCGGAAACATGCCCAGTATTATGGAAAAACTCATAAGCTGTTTTCTCCCCCTAAACCTCATACAGCTTAGGGCATATGACACTCCCAGCACGAAAAATGTGGAAATCAGGCAGACAAAGCAGCCTATAATCATGGAATTTTTAAACCATGCCGGGAAGTTTGCCACAGTGTCCGGTTCAAAAAATAGCTGCTTATAATTATCAAGCGTCCATTCCTGTGGGAAAAAGTGCATGGTGTTGATGCCCTTATAACCGCTTAAGGAAGTGACAAAGAGCCACAAAATCGGTATCATCCAGATAACCGACAGGATGATAAGGAGACCATGCTTCCAGATAATATTCCATGCTTTTTTCATTATTGGTAGTCCTCCTCTCTGTTTCCTGCGATAAATCTCGAAAAGCTTATAAGCGTAAGCGTGGCACATATAGCAAAGACAATAATTCCAATCACAGATGCCATCTTATAATTTGACTCCTGATTGGTCAGTGTGAAAAGCCATGTAATTAGCAAATCCACCTCTTTGGCGCTGGAATTGGCAAACTTCATGCTCGGTGTGACATAGTCACTTGTCAAAAGGTATATGACATTAAAGTTATTGATATTTGACACCAGTGCTGTAATCAGGCTTGGTCCGGTGACAAAAAGCATGTAAGGCATGATTATTTTTCTAAATATCTGCCTTTCATTAGCCCCATCTATCCTTGCGCTTTCAAGCTGCTCCTCCGGTATGTTGAGCAGTATGCCTGTTGCCGCAAGCATCTGGTAGGGAATACCCACCCAAAGATTAATAAGTATGATGGTCACATGAGCCCACCCCGGTTTGGAGAGGAAAGGGATGTAGCTCAAGCCATCACTTACCAGACCGGCGCTTTGCATCCAGCCGGTCAACCCTATATTATTGCAAATACTGTTTACAATTCCGTAATCGCCAAACATCTTGCCCACCAGAAGCATGGTTACAAACTGCGGAATCGCAATCGTCACCACAAATATGCTGCGCCACAGCTTCTTTAATTTCACAACTCTGTCATTTATGAGCTTTGCCAGGAGGATGCCGCCTATATATGTGGAAAAGGTGGCAATAACCGACCAGAAAAGAGTCCAAATCAGGATTCTCACAAAGACAAAACCAAAAGTCACAGTAGTATTCGATGTAAACATCTGCTCAAAGTTTTCAAGTCCTACCCATGTAAACAGGTATGTAGGCGGCTGATGGTCCTTGTCGTAATTGGTAAAGGCGACACAGACCATAAATATGATTGGTATTACATTAATCAGTATCACTCCCAGAGCCGGCAGGGTGAGCAAAGTTATGTGAAATTTTTCATTCACAAGAGCTGCCAAATCCTCCCCGAAAGTGTTAATATGCTTTCCCTGCTCCTTGAGCCTCTGCAAGCTGTATACATGCTTCATATTTCCTATGTATAAAACTACGAAGGCAAAAATGAGAATTATTCCTATTACCCCCAGCAGGAGGATGAGCAATGAATTGTCGTAGTCATTCACTGTTTTGGACAGGGTCAGAGGATCAAATATCTCCTCCCTCTGGACAGTTCCAAGGGTATTCAGCCTCCTTATATACTGCCATGAAACTCTGGCAGTAAAGAGGACAAATCCAAGCTCTATGAGAGTCATAAGGATTCCCTTAACAATCTGCTTTCTGCCAAAATATCCTGCACCCATGACAATTAATGACAAGCGCGTCCATACATCTCCATTTTTAATTGCTTTTCCAAAATCAGTGAAATATCGTCTCATTTTACTCCATCCTCTTACTGAGTGATTCCCTCTACTGCTTCATCAAGTAATGCCTGCACATCATCATATTTGCCCTCGACCAGTGACTGTCCCAGTGTTGCTGCCGGATCCCAGTAGTTGTCTCCTACACGCTGTAAGTCTGCGTAGTTTGACTGGTCTGTCAGAGCGGCAAGTGCAGGAAGGTTTGCAATCTCCTCAGATGCTGCTGCGTTGATATTGGCAGGGCCTTCGCCTGTTGCAACACCAATCTTTTCCTGACTTGCCTCGCTTGTGATGTACTCTGCCAAAAGCATTGACCATCCGATATTTTTTGAATATGAATTAACACCAAGGAACTTGTAGCCTGCAAACGAGCTCATCTGTACCTGGTCTCCGTTTACTGTAAAGGTAGGGAGTTTGACTGCTGCATATCCATCGCCATAGGCTTCCATAAAGGCATTTGTTGCCCAGGTTCCGTTTACATCAGCAATCATCTTGCCGTCCAGAGCAAATGCCTGCGCATCCTCGTTGACGCAGTTTACCATGGCACTGCTCTGGCAGATTTTTGTTACTGCAGCAGCTACGTCTGCTCCTGTATATTTTGTATCAGTTGCATTCCAGTTACATACGTTCTTGCCATCGTCTCCCAAATGCATATCAAGCCCTGCTCCTGCAAAGAAGCCATACAAAAACCATGCTCCAGACACTTCCATTCCAACAGTCTTGCCCTTTGCCTCTGCTGCTGCCAAGAGGTTATCCCAGGATGACACGTCCTCGTCAGTCAACTCATTCTTGTCATAGAAAAGGAAATATCCATTTGACGCTGTCAGAGGATAAGCATAAAGTGTGCCATCCACAGAAGCCGCCTCTACTGTTGACACTGCATTGGTCTCAGCCGGGTCATATGTATAGGTAGCATCTATGCTCTGGAGTACCCCCGCATTTACCATATCCACAAGCTGGTCATCTGCAAAAACGAATAAGTCTGCCGCAGCCTCCGGATCTGCCAGCACATCATCCTTACAGTTAGCCTCAGACTCTGCTCCTATGGTGATATCAAAGTCAACATCAGGATAAGCCGCCTCAAATTCATCTACGATTTCCTTCATTGTGGTTTGATAAGCCTCTGTCTCTGAGCACCACAATGTCAGCTCCACAGTGCCATCTGTAGAATCAATAAGTCCCTGAATCGCATCATCTGCGTTGTCAACCTTGGTGCTTTGCTTCTCACTGTCAGAGGATTTTTCTGTTCCTCCGCTTTGAACTTCGTTACCGGTCTCTGCCGCATTGCTTCCACAGCCAGCCATCAGACTTACCAGCATGCCGGCAGAAAGAATTGACGCTAAGATTTTCTTCTTCATAATTACCTCCCTTTGGAAACTTGTTTCCTTAAAATATTATTATTTGTGAGTCAATCTCACCTGCTTGTAACTTGATGTTATTCTGTAAACCCTTTTCTTTCAAGCTTTTCCACTCTCATTAATTGACTTTTGTAAGGAAACCGCTACACTTGTTTATATAATTAGTGCATTTTTATTAATGGACTTTTTCCTTAAATTTTCTTAGCATATTCTTAGGAGGAAATAGACATGGCGATCACTATAAATGATGTAGCAAACGAGGCAGGAGTTTCCAAATCCACCGTGTCCAAGGTGCTAAACGGCTGGACTACAATATCTGCAGAGACCACATCCCGCGTCAATGAAGCAATTAGAAAACTAAACTATATTCCAAATTCCAGAGCCGTGTGCTTTGCCAGACAGACCACCAAGAATATTGTTTACCTGACAAACCTTGGCAAAGCTGCCGCCTACTATAACCCACATATGTTTGACATCATGTGCGGTGTCCATCATCAGTTATCAGAGTGTAATTTCACCCTGTCACTGGTTGACACCTCAGAGGAGGCATTTCCCGGCGAGCGCGCCCTTATGGAAATCAAGAGTCATTCATCAGATGGGCTTATCGTCCATGGTTCGGCAATCAATGAGGAGCTTGCAGACCTGCTTATCAAGGAATCCTTTCCTCACATTATAATCGGGCACCCCGAATTTAATGACAGGCTCTGCTGGATTGACACAAACCACTCTCTTGCTGGAGAGTACGCTGCCGAGCACATGTGTGTCTGCGGTTATAGCAATGTAGTTTTTATTGCAGGGAAAAGGACAGACGGTATATCAAACCAGAGACTTAAGGGCTTTAGAAAAAAGATGTTAAACGAAGGTCACCACATACCCAAG
>CAMFPD010000116.1 GCA_945971355.1 uncultured Lachnobacterium sp. | reverse complement strand
TTGTAGAATACTGCTGCCGCAATCATTAAGACTATGGCAAATATTGCATAATATAAAACATATTTACCCCCCTGATATGTCAGGCCTGTTATATAATTACAATCCTCCTTCACAATTGTAGTCTCTTTAAATCCCATTCGGCTAAACAGAAAGTACACCGGGGAAAGCCAGGTTCCTGACAACCCTCCAACTGCCGAATTATAAGATATTCCATATCCTAAGAAGCTAATCACACCACCAAGTACAACCTTGACAAAGATGTATAGAACATTGAGTGCAACATAATAAATAGGTAGTGCAAAAAGTTGTCCTGAAAACATGGCACAAAAAGAAATCATACTCCAGAAAAGCAGAGAGATTCCTAATGACATAACAAACCACTGCGCCAACAGGTTCATCTCTCCCACGCCACTGGACACGCATACAAGCACAGACAATATGAATGTAATGAACTGCGGAATCCACATAAACAGCAAACCTGAAATATAATTTGTGCCAAACATTTCCATTCTTGTCACAGGAAGAGAGTGAAGCCAGTTTGCACTCTTTGCTGTAAACAGATAATTATAAAGTGCCATTCCGGTAAATGCAGCCATAATAAAGCAGACTACAACCATTAGTTGAGGGTCTAAAACCGTCTCCAATGTCATAAGTGTCTGAGCGCGTTTAACTATATACTCCACATTTTCATTCCTCTGTTCTGACTTAAACCCCATCCACATAACGCATGGTACTACAATAATCCAAAACAGAATATACACAGCCCATACTGGCCAGAACAAGGTTATATTCTTTTTAAAAATAGTCGGATTAACCAAATGCCTTCTACTAGAATAAGATGTCTTTGACTTCATAATCTTCCCCTCCCATTTCATAAATAAAGATTTCTTCCAATGTAAGTGGAAGTGCGTCAACAACTACAGGACTTCCCTGATCAGTGAGGATTGCCTGCACAACCTCTTTAGGATTACCCTTAACAATCATGGTATAGACTCTTCCTGTGTTAGACATATGGAGAACCTTGTACTCCGGTGGCAGCTTAGGCATACCAACAGGACAGGCAACCTGAATCTTTGAGATATTTCCCTGAAGCTCAGAAAGAGAACGCTCAATAATGACTTTTCCCTTATTCATAATACCAACATGATCACACACATCCTCAAGCTCCCTTAGGTTGTGCGAAGAAACAAGGACTGTCATCTTCTTATCCTCCACCTCAGACATAAGAATTGTCCATATCTGCCTTCTCATAACAGGGTCAAGTCCGTCCACAGGCTCGTCAAGTATCATAAGCTCTGGTTTACAACAAATGGTAAGCCAAAATGCCACCTGCTTTTGCATTCCCTTTGAGAGTCGTCTGATATTTCTCTTCACATCAATGTTTGGGAAAAATTCCTGCATTTTATAAAACATTTTTTCATCAAAATTTTTGTATATTCCCTTGTAAAATTTCATCATATCAATGGTATCAGCCTGCATGTAGTAAAATAAATCATCTGGAATATACGCTATCTTATTTTTCATATCCCTGTTCTCATATACCGGCTCACCATCAATAAATATCTCCCCGGCATCCTGCTTATACACACCAGTCAAATGCCTTATCAATGTAGATTTTCCTGCACCGTTAGGGCCAACAAGACCATAAATATCGCCCTTGTTTACACTCATATTCACGCCATTTAATGCCTTGAATCCGTCAAATTCTTTAATAACATTATTGACCTGTATCATTTTCCAATTCCCCTTTCACTATCATTTTCAGCTCTCATAACTCTTTCAATAAGCTTTTCTGACGGAACCATCAGAAAAGCCAGTTCTTTCACAATCTCATCAAACTGCTTAAGTAACTCTGCCCTCCTGACATCATTCACCTGCTTATTTGGAGCCACAAAGGTTCCCTTACCGTTTAAGGTATAGATATAACCTTCATCCTCTAGCTTTCTGTATGCCCTGGCAATGGTATTAGGATTTATGGCATACTTAGAAGCCATCTCACGAACAGATGGTAATTTTTCATCAGCTGATAAATAATTATTCACAACCAGCTTTCTAATTCCTTCTTCCACCTGCTCATATATGGGTTTTGAATCTCTAAAATTTAACTGTATCATCGGGATTCCTCCTCATAAAAATACACTCAGTCATATCTGAGTGTATTATTCAATTTGATACACTTAGTTTAGCATATCAAACTCCTTATTCAATTAAATTGACTGTAATAATTTCTTATGAATTTCTTAATTCATCTCATGATAAGATGGATTACTTACAGTAATTCATAAGAAGCCTTAAGGTATTTTCAACTCCGTCGCGATGGCTTCTCTCATATCCATGGGACGCATATACTCCCGCTCCAATAAGTCCATGTCTGATATCAAAACCAGCTCCAAGAGTCACATCCACATCAGAACCATAAAACGGATATACATCCACTGCGAAATCAATATCATTATCCTTTGCAGCTTTAATCATATTAGTAACTACATCATAATTATATGGACCTGCCGAATCCTTCGCACATATTGACACCTGTCTCTCTGTACACCCAAGTCCATCTCCTACGCATCCCATATCAACAGAGATAACCTCTTTTACCCCATCTGGAATAGAAGCAGCTCCTCCATGTCCAACTTCCTCATATACAGTTATGTAGTGATACATACGATTCTCAAGCTCAATTCCCTCTTCTTTAAGATATTTTGCGTATCCAAGTAAAATTCCCACCGACAATTTATCATCCAGGAAACGGCTCTTAATATATCCGCTCTCTGTAATTGTGGTTCTAGGATCAAAACACACGATATCACCCACCATAATTCCAAGCTTCTCTGTGTCCTCCTTAGAACTTACCTTCTCATCCAGAACAACCTCCATCTCACCGTATCCACGCTTTGTATCATTGTAATCCTTATTTACATGTATGGATGCATTATTAAGCTGGAAAGTGCCTTGATATATACCATTAAATCTTGTGACTATTCTACAGTTTTCTGCCTCGGCATTATTTGGATTCATCCCACCAAGAGGTGAAACCTTGAGATTACCATTGGATTTTATCTCACATACGATTGCTCCCAACGTATCAATATGCGCCGCCAGAACAACTCCATCATCCTTATTCTTTCCACCGATATCCACAAGAACTCCACCCTTTACCGTCATTACCGGTTTGTATCCAAGCTTCTCATACTCCTTCACCACATACTCTGCTGCATTTCTGGTGTATCCTGTTGGGCTGTCAATTGCAAGCACTTCCGTAGTCTTCTCCATTATATAATCAACATACTTCTCTGTATTAGTCTTCATTTTACATTCTGCTCCTTTTCCAATATTTATTTTTTAATTAATTATCTACAAGACACATAAACGCTCCAAGATTTCCCCTCTTGCCAGCACTGGCTCTATGAGAAAAAAGAAGCTTAGAATTACAGCAGGTACATATATTTGTAACTGCCAGATTCTCCTTCACAATACCGCTCTGCAACAGCACAATCTCATTTGCCTTCCACAAATCAAGCTGGTATTTGCCATTTCCTTTGTCAATGAGTATCTCCTTTTCAAAGCCTTCAAATTCTTCTATAAATTTGTAAGCCACATCCTCACTCACCTCATAGCAGGATTGGCATATTGAAGGTCCAATGGCTACAACCACATCCTCAGGACATGTTCCGTACTCTTCTTTCATCTTCACCAGAGTTTTATGTCCCATCCTCCCTACTGTTCCCCGCCAGCCGGAATGAGATAAGCCTATGGCTTTATTTTTTGTATCTACAAAAAACAACGGTACACAATCTGCATAAAAAGTAGAAAGAACAACTCCAGGTTCATTTGTAACAAGTCCATCCACATCAGTATATGGCTTTTCCTTTGTAATTCCAATACCCCTTTCAGCTTTTCCTACTCTGATTACATTTGTAGTATGGGTTTGGTCACTGCACACAAAAGCTGTTATATCTTCCTTCATCACCGCTGCAATTCGGCGGTAATTCTCCATTACACTTTTTTCATCGTCACCTCTGGTAAAGCTCAGATTCATAGTTGAATAAATATCCTTGCTTACACCACCTTCTCTGGTTGTGAAGCAATGCCTAACAAGACCAGTCTCATCTAATTTTTTAAAATGAAGCAAGGGAACACTGCTTTCCTCTAATCTATGGTCAACAAGAGAAAATATTTTCTCGTCACTTTTTGTTTTGAAATCTATATACTGCATTCTACACTCCTTCAAAAGCATTTTTTATAAGAGTGATTTCATCACCACATACAGAAACTACATCAAATCTACATGGGGTCCACTCATTTAACCCTTTCTTCATCATATAAAACAGTGCCACCTGACAGATATTTTTCTGCTTTCTGTAATTCACTGCTTCAAGAGGGTCTCCACAAGATTTGTTTTTCCTGTATTTCACTTCAACAAAACACAGAGTCTCTCCATCTTTTGCGATTATATCTATTTCCCCTCTTCTATTTCTGAAGTTAGACTCAACTATCTCATACCCTTCTCCAATCAGGTAATCCCTTGCGACTTCCTCATATTCTGTACCAATACTTCTCTTATTCATTCTTCCCCTGTCTACCCCTACATTTTTCCGTCCAGCTTTGCCTTCAAACGATCCATATCATCCACAAACACAAGGACCTCTGCCACCACCTCATATAACTCTGGCGGTATCATATCACCAATTTTTAGTTTTGAAAGTGTGCCTGCTAATTTGTTGTCCTTATATAAGGGTACATTATTGTCCTTCGCAGTCTGAATTATTTTTTCTGCCACCTGTCCCTTTCCAGTTGCAAGAATCTTTGGGGCAGCCTCCCCTGGCACATACTCAACTGCAACAGCGGTTTTCTCATCACCTATTTTACTGAACTCAAATGGTTTAAAATTATCTTCCATTCCTATGCCCTCATATCAAATGAATACCTGTGCAATTGACCTGCATTAGGCATATCCTTTTTCAAAAAATCATCCACAAAATTCACTGAATGCTTTTCATTAATCACATCCAGTTTACAATTGTATCCTTTATCTCTGAGCTTTTCCTCAAGTCTTGGCAAAAACTGCTTCACAAGCTCATAGGATCCATCATTATCAAAGTAGAATTTGGTGTCAACATCCCGTCTCAAAAGCTTAATAGATATATCTGTGGAGCCCATATGCTCCAAATCCAGATGTAGAAACGCTGACAATTCCTTATCCGGGTCCATTATATTTTTCTTATTTGTATACACATACAGCTGTCCACTGGCATTTTGCCCTGACATCTTCAGAGGAATCTGAACATAAGTATACAAATTATTGACCTGATTCATAAACTCAATATTTCCCTTAATATTAGCAGAAGTATTTAAAACCTGTTCCCCCCGTTCCCCCTGTACCCCTGCTGCTTTAATTACATTCTCAAGACGGTTTAACTGATTTTCTATCTTCTCAAATAACTTATTTATTTTTCCGTTTTCAGAAGCAACATCCTTGGGTTTTAATGTCCACTGCTGCTCCATAACATTATTGATAACACTTCTAAAGCCCTCGTTTGAGAAAAGCCTGATTATATTCTCCTTACTTCCATCAGGATTTTGAGCCAGCAATTTGCTAATACGATTTAAAACTTCCACAGCAGAGGTTTCTGGTGTAAACGGTTTGAAGGCTTCCTGCCTCTCCTCTGGAAGTAAATTCTTCACCAGTTCATTAAGCTTTTGCACATCCTCCTTAGCAATAATTGTCTCCAGAGAATTTTGAAAAACAACCTTACTAACATTTTCAGAACCGTTTGAATCACCGCTTACATTATCAGCTGTTATTCTCTCCTGTGTCACTTCTAAGTTCTGCAAATTTTCTGTGTTTTGTGCGTCTTGAGGTTTCTGTACATTTTCTATATTTTCTGCAACTTCAAGATTTTGAATACTTTCTGGATTTTGCGCACCATCAAGAATTTGCTGATTATTTTCAATACTTTCTCCATTCAAAAGTTCCTGAATACTCTCGCCACCAATCAAATATTCAACAGAATTTCCGTAGGTTGGTCCTTGAATCGGCTCCAAACTTTCTGATAGATTTTCTGTCAGAATAGACAGCACATCACTTCCCAAATTAGATAACTTTATGGTGTCTAAACTCTCATCCAGAAAAATATTAGTCAGTGCGTCCACATATTCATTCATAGAACTGCTAATAGCCTGCTTATCTGCCATGTAGTTCTCATACTGCGCTGCCAGTTCAGAATTTACATCCAAGCCCAGCCTTGTCATTTCAACCAGAATCTGGACATTTACTTCAGGATTATTTTGTAAAAGCCTTGCCATTTCACCCAGACTGTTCTTATCAATAGACATCTGCGCCTGCATCATCTGATTTACCATCTGTATATTTTTCACATCTGTTGGCAGTCCGGCAGCCTTTAGTGCCTCAAGCAAAGTAAGATTAGCTCCATTTCCATCCACCGTAAAAGGCCTTATTTCAATTGTTGTACCATTATTGGATTTTACCTGAAAAAACATAGACTGACCGGCCTGAAGCGGTACTTTTCCTGATATTCTGGCATTTATCTGGGTTCCATTAGAAAGTCCCAGACACACTTTAGTGCCCTTTACAAAATTGACTGTTCCCTCAAATACATTACCATTTGAGAGTTCTGAAACGGACGAGACAAGGCGCTCTACACCTTTCATTTGGGTAATAGGCTCCGCCTGCGAGCCTGCCTTATTGTACTGTCCCACCAAATCTGAAATATGCATATGCTTGCCCCCTGTTTACTTTGAACGCCTTCTTTACAGATGTGTAGGAATGAATTTTGTTTTTTTCCCAACTGTAAAAAATACTAAATAAATTTTTTTATAAATGTTAATCTATGAATTGGTGTTGGTCCCATGTCTTTTATTGCCTTTATGTGTTCAGCAGAACCATATCCCTTATTGGATGCAAAACCATATCCTGGAAGGATGCTATCATACTCCTCCATAAGTCGGTCTCTGGTTACTTTTGCAATTATACTAGCCGCCCCTATGGAAATACTCTTGGCATCTCCCTTTATAATCGGAACCTG
>CAMFPD010000115.1 GCA_945971355.1 uncultured Lachnobacterium sp. | reverse complement strand
ATCATCTGCTGTAATGTCATCTATTGCGACATCTCCTGCTGCAATTTCATCTAAAGCCACATCATCTACGGTTATATCGTCTACTGAAATCTCTTCTTCAGTCTCTATCTCCTGAATTTCTTCTTCAACAAACGAATCAACTACAGGATCATCCTCTTGTATCTCTCTAGGAACTTCCACAGGTGCACTATTTACCACTGCTCCACTAGTCGTAGCCATTGGCACTGTAAAGCCTGTCATCTGAACTGTTACAGGCTGAGTTGGAACATTTACATCAGCAGTTAACTGGACAGGCTGAGTAGAAATAATTTGCTGTGTCTGCATTATTGCCTGATTCAATCGGATTTCCATATCCTTTAAATCCCTTGCTAATTCCTGCTGCTTCATCACCAACTGATTAATCACATCTGAACTTATGTCCTTCTGCTCAGATATAATCTCTGCATTATTATTTGACAATTTATCTTCCAATTCAGAGATTCTGTCCATCACTTGATCATTAGATGCAATTATTGCCTCTGCATTCTCTCGGCTTCTACTTATAACTGCTTTTGCAACACCCTTCTGAGCATTTACAATTTCTTCAGTAGGAACCTTTGAACTTGCCTGAAGAATATCTATCTTATCATCAATTTCTTCAAAGTACTTCTTCAACATCATATATGAAGCCTTTTCAGATTTGAAAATGCTTTCGTATTGCTCTTCTCTTCTTTTCTCCCTGATATTTCTCAGCTTGAAAACACTATTTACAATCATATATAGAAAAACGAGCATAATAATTGCAAATATTGCTATTACAAAATATTGGTTAGGGTAATTAAACATCGTGTAAACTTCCGCGATGAAAGCCACTGCAAAAAGCAATGTGGAAAAAATGAGTTGAATTTTAGCTGAAGCTTGCTTATTATCTTGCATATCGAATCTCCCTCCGTGGATATATTCCTGCAAAAGTATATTTAACTAGACTACTTTCATTATAACTTGTAATAATCTGAATGTCGATAATTATTTACGCATTTAAACACATTTACATACACTTTTCGCTTAAATGTATTTACAAATATAACAATTGTTCCTTAATTTGTAACTTTCTATCTGGGAGAGTTATCTAACTATGGTATTGAAATCTGCAATCACAGTATTATGCAATTCTCAAATATCTTAAGTAAAACTTAAACTATAGTATTTTTTGTAAATTAAATACGAGGCAACTGCTGTCACAATCTCCGTAATAGGTAAAGCCATAAACACTCCAGCTGCTCCCAAAAATCTGCTTAATATGAATGCAGTCGGAATAATAATAACCACATATCGTAATGCAGATACAATCAAAGACGGAACACCTCTTCCAAGAGCCTCCAAAACTCCACAACAGGTTACTGAAACTGCTGAAAATGTAAAGCCCACGCATATTATATGAAGAGCCTGAACACCAATATTTATCGTTTCCTCTCTAGTAGTAAAAAGTCCAATAAGCTGTCCCGGAATTAGTATAGAAAGCACTACACCAACAATCATCACCATCAGGTTTAAACCAAGAGTCGTTCTGAATACACTGTGAACACGCTTCTTTTCCCCTGCGCCATAATTATAACTCACTATTGGTCTGATTCCTTGTATAATTCCACTTGCAGTCAGATAAATAAATGTCTGAAGCTTGAAATATGCCCCAAGCACCAAGATATATTTGTCTGAGAATGCAGCAAGTATTCCATTGAGTGACGAGATTAAAACAGATGGCAAAGCCATATTTAATGTGGCCGGAATTCCAACTGAATACAGGCTTTTTAACAATTCCTTAGAAAAAATAATGTTTTCCCGTCTAAAACTAATAGGAATTGGTTTCACAAACATGAAAACTATATATGCTAACAAACATATTGTCTGACCAATACCTGTTGCATATGCTGCTCCTGCCATTCCCATCTTCGGAAACGGACCTATTCCAAAAATAAGAAGAGGATCCAATACAATATTTGTGACAAACCCACATAGCATACTTATCATGGTTTCCTTCATTCTTCCCACAGCTTGAAATACCTTTTCTATAGAGATACTCGTCATTATAATTACAGAAAAAAGAAAGGCCCTGTTTGCATATACCAGTGCAATATCAATTATCTTCTGATTGTTTGTATACAATGATAGAAACCAAGGCATTATTAGCAAACACACAATCATTAACAAAATTCCATGTATAAAGCTAAGTAACATTCCCGTTGTTGCTGCCTTGTCTGCCATTTTTTTATCGTTTGCACCAAGGCAGAAAGCGATTTTTGCATTTATTCCTACACCAAAGCCCACTGCAATTGCTGTCATCAGACTTTGAATCGGATATACCAGCGAAAGAGCAGTCATAGCATCCTCACTGATACTGGCTACGAAGTAACTATCTACAATATTATATAGAGAATTCACAGCCATTGATATAACCATTGGCAGAGCCATCGATATAACTAGTGGTAATATTTTCTTTTCTCTCATAAAATTCTGATTCATAATGCATCCTCCTGTTTTCATATTCTAGATACTTTTTCACATATAGATTAGGTATCAAAACATATTTTGTTAGATTAAAAAAGCCACACAGCAAATGCTGTGTGGCCGAAAAAAAGATTCCTCTTGAAAAATCCACTACTTCCCATAAAGGTTTTATGGGTGAATACTATCATATGCCTATATACCTGTAAAGGACAGTTGTCCTTACCTTCCATGACTAAAATATATTCTCGCCTCGTATGGACGAAGGACTGACATATCCTCTGTATTATCATAGTTTGCAAGCAGGATTTCCATATTCTTGCATTCTTCAGCCAAAGGCATATCAATAGTATTTCCGTAGAAATTGCATACAATAACTATAGTCTGATCAGTATTCTGTCTCCTATACGCAAATATATTCTCATCATTCTCAAGTAATAATGTAAAATCGCCATCTACAAAGACTGGATACTCTTTTCTCAGCTGAATTAGTGTCTTATAACAGTTGAAAATTGAATTAGGATTATCCACCTGACTCTTCGCATTGATATCTTTATAATTATCATTTACCTTAATCCATGGTGTCCCTATTGTAAATCCTGCATTCTCTGTATCATCCCACTGCATTGGTGTCCGTGCATTATCACGTCCCTTCACATGGATTGAGTGCATAACCTCATCTCTATCATATCCAGCCTCGATACGTTCCTTGTACACATTATGGATTTCCACATCTCTATAATCTTCTATCTCATACTGTACATTTGTCATTCCAAGTTCTTCGCCCTGATAAATGTAAGGAGTTCCCTGCATTCCGTGTAACAAAATAGCAAGCATTTTTGCAGACTCTACCCTGTACTCCTTATCATTTCCCCATCTTGAGACAATACGTGGTAAATCATGATTATTCCAGAATAAACTATTCCATCCGCAATTGTGCAGTTCCTTTTGCCAACGTGTAAAAATCTGCTTTAATTTTAAGAATGGAAGTGGCGCCAAATCCCATTTGTCTTTGCCCTCCTGCTGATCAAGTCCAATATGCTCGAACTGGAATACCATGGAAAACTCACTTCCATCAGGATTACTGTAAAGCTTTGCTCTTTCCGGGTCTGCTCCCCATGCTTCACCTACTGTGATTAAATCACCCTTTTGAAAGGTTTCTTTGCTAAGTTCCTGTATAAACTCATGAAGCTTTGGACCATTAATAGTAATTTTATTATCAGGCTCCTTTGCAATCTGATCGATTACATCTAACCTGAATCCACCAACGCCCTTATCCATCCACCAGCGTATCATATCGTAAATTTCTTTTCTAACCTGTGGATTTTCCCAGTTCAAATCCGGCTGTTCCGGTAAGAACTGATGGAAATAGTACTGCTTTATTTCTGGTACCCATTCCCATGCACTTCCACCAAAAATTGCTCTCATATCATTTGGTAGAACACCCTCTTCGCCATCTCTCCAAACGTAGAAATCATGGTATGGATTATCCTTGCTCTTTCTTGCTTCCTGAAACCATCTATGCTGATTTGATGTATGATTTAATACAAGATCCATTATTATCCTGATATTGTATTTGCCAGCTTCCTTAATCAGAGCTTCCATATCCTCCACAGTTCCGAAAGTCGGGTCTATATCCTGATAGTCAGAAATATCATATCCATTATCTGCCTGAGGTGATTTACACACAGGAGATAACCAGATTGCATCTATTCCTAGCTTTCCCAAATATTCCATTCTCTGGATAATTCCTCTTAAATCACCAATTCCATCTCCATCACTATCCTGAAAACTTCTAGGGTATATCTGATATACAACTGCGTTTTTCCACCATTTTTCATTGCTGCCCATTTTTATTCCTCCGCTCGTTTATTACTTTAGTATCTCTGACAATAAAGAAAATAATCCATCAGGATTAATCTGTTTAGCAATGTGACCGTTCATACCTGCCATGACAAAATTTTGAAATAGTCCAAAGCACTTCTTTTCCATCTAATGGTTTTGACAGATGAGCATTCATTCCGGCTTCCTTGGTTGCCTGCCTGTCCTCCTCAAACGCATTTGCCGTCATGGCAATGATAGGAATCATCCTGGCATCACTTCTGTCTATCAATCGGATTGTTTTAGTTGCCTCTATTCCGTTCATATTTGGCATCATCACATCCATAAGTATTACGTCAAATGTTCCTGCAGGATTATTTTCAAAGATTTCAACAGCCTGTTTGCCATCGAAGGCTTTCGTCACAATAGCTCCTGCATCCTCCAACAGATATTGCGCAATTTCCATGTTCAGCTCATTATCCTCAACCAATAGAACCCGAAGGTTCTGTACGGATGCCTGTTCCACTTCCTTTTCTGCAATTTTCATGTCAGAAACATCTGCTATCTCAAATGGAATTGTCACAACGAAAGTACTTCCTTCCCCCTCTATACTTTCTATCTCAATACATCCTCCCATTTTGTCTATGAGAGATTTTACAATGGCCATACCCAGACCTGTTCCCTGATAAGTACTTCTTGCATCACTTCGTTCCTGTGAAAAAGGTTCAAAAATATGTTCAACATATTCCTTCCCCATTCCTATTCCTGTATCTGAGATAGTACATGAATAAGTAACCTTTTTCTCTTCTATAGATTTACATTCTGCTTTACAGGTAATACTTCCACCCGGTTTATTGTATTTAATAGCATTTGTAAAAATATTCAGGAATATCTGTCTAAGATGTAATGGACTTCCATATACAAAAGGTGCAATTAACTTTACGCTACAATCTCCGTGATTAAATGTGATTCCACGCTCACTTGCCTCTATTTCTACCATTGTTATAACATCCGTAGCCAAAACATTCAAATCAATCACTTCATGGGATAATTCCACATTACCGTTCTCAAGCTTGGACAACTGCAGAATATCGTTCAGAAGAGAATTCAGATGATTTGCTGCAATCTTTATTTTTCCACGATTCTCTTCTATAAGCTTCCTGTCATCCGAATGTCTCTCATCCATTTCCAAAAGCCCCATAATACCATTGAGAGGAGTTCGGATATCATGTGACATTTTTGAAAGAAAATCTGTCTTAGCTTTATTTGCTGTTTCAGCATCATTGAGTGCTGCCTGAAGCGCCTTTTCCTGCTGCTTTTCCCTCTTGATTAAATCATCCACATTACGAGTTCCAATAACAACTGCCAAACCGCCGTCCTTCTCACTGACATACGACACTCTTGCCTGAAGGTATATTGTTCCATCCTCTGTGTACTTTTCATATGTGAATGTATAATCTCTGTTGTTTAGTTTGATGTAATCCAATGACAATTTCTCTATAAATTCACTGCGACTTGCATCAGAAATCATTTCCTGGGAATAACTAAGAATTCCCTTAGACCAGCAATTATCATGCCTGCTAAAATACTCCTTAATTGCCCTTCCTTCCTCATCCTCTGCACGATATGTTGTAACTACATCTGTTATTGGATTGACAAAAAGAACCGAATAATACTCTGAACCAAGACCCTCTATGATTTCACGCTGCATTTCCATCTCTCTGGTCAACTTCAGCTGACGTCGCATTTCTTGATCCACATCACGCAGTCCCAGAATAAACGTTACTTCTCCAATTTGGTTAACGGTTTTCGCTACATTCATCTCATAATAAGAGATAACACCATTCATATTTCTTCTATATCCAAGTTTATACAGTCCATTATCTGGAACCTGCTCCAGTAAAATATTCAATCTACCTAATTCTTTTATTCTTTCACGTTCCTCCGGAACTACATATGCATCAATATATTTGAACAGAACAGTTTCATAATCATCATATGTTAATATCTTTTCAAGAAGCTGTGGACTCATACCAGTTCCGTCTGTTCGATAAAGTGATATTTTACCTGTCTTTGCATCAATTTGAAACAGACTGCTGTATTCCTTACTTAATGCTCCGGATATTGCAGTCTCTTCCTGTAGAGCTACATTGAACTTCTCCACCACAGCCAGCACTTCCTCGACTTTTCGTTGCTGATCAAACTCCTGTTTTTTCTCCTCATCAACATTTTTAAAAGCAATAACAAACTCATTTCGGTTTAGGTTTGGTTTTGCAAGCTGACACTGGAAATACTGCTCCTTGCGATTACGAAATACACGATAATTGAAAGAGTATGTCTTTTTTTCTTTCAACAAATCGTTTACATCAGAAATCGTGCTTATCCTATCAAACAGATACCTGTCCTCTTCAAGAACATCATTCTCAATATAAATACGGATGCTCTGCTCATAATTTCCTGCGGCGAATTTATGACCATATCGTTCTTGTATATCTGCCCCCATACGATAACAGATGCTCTCACCGGTATTGACATCAACTATGTATATATTTTCATACGGTATTGCAAGAGCCTGTATCAGATTTTCCTGTGATACCAATACTTCTTTTTCAGATGATATGCGCGCATCTGACTTTTCACCAAAAACATAATGCATACTGTCGTCGGAAAAAATTTCCTGAAAGGAGTTCTTTTGGTTCTTTTTTCTAGTATGCATTAATTTATTCTGTGTAACATCATGAATAAAGACACAATAAATATCACCA
>CAMFPD010000114.1 GCA_945971355.1 uncultured Lachnobacterium sp. | reverse complement strand
GGAGGAAAATATGAGATATCCTGAGTTTATTAAGGATGGAGGAACAATAGGATTCGTAGCTCCATCCTTTGGATGTGCAACAGAACCATATGCAAGTGGATTTGATATGGCACTTGATAAATTTAAAGCACTGGGGTATAAATTGGATTTAGGACCAAATTGCAGGGAGGCGAAAGGAATTGGAATTAGTAACACCCCTGAGCTTTGTGGCAAGGAATTGAATGAGTATTACCTCAGTGATAATAACGATGCAATTATTTCCTGTGGCGGTGGCGAGTTGATGTGCGAGGTCATCCCACATATTGATTTTGAAAGTATTAAGAATGCAAAACCAAAATGGTACATGGGATTTTCTGATAATACTAATTTTACATTTTTAGAGACCACAATTTGTGATATTGCATCAATTTATGGACCATGTGCAGGTTCGTTTGGCATGGAAGAATGGCACGAGTCTCTGGTGGATTCCTTTGATGTTTTTACAGGTAAAAAGTCTGTTGTGAGAAATTACAAGGAATGGGAAATAAACAGCTTAAGAGACGAGGAACATCCATATATAGGCTTTAATCTTACCGAAAAAGTAGATATGAAAGGATTTGTTCCAACGGAGGCGGGTGAGTATCAGATAACTAAGGAGCCTGTGAAATTGGAAGGCAGGCTTATTGGCGGTTGTCTTGATTGCCTTCTTGGAATAGCTGGAACCAAATATGATCATGTGAAAGCATTTAATGAGAAGTATAAGGATGATGGAATAATATGGTTTTTGGAAGCTTGTGATTTGAATATAATGTCAATTCGAAGAGGAATTGGGCAGCTCAAAAATACAGATTGGTTCAAAAATGTAAAAGGTTTTCTGATTGGCAGACCTTGTGCTGCCTATGGTCAGGAAATGTTTGGAATAGACCAGTACAGAGCAGTTATTGATGTGCTTGCAGAATACAATGTTCCGATACTTATGGACTTGGATATAGGACATCTTTCACCAATGATGCCTATTGTATGTGGAAGTACTGCAGTGGTAGAATATCGAGATAATAACTTCGAGATTGAATATACTTGGAGATAATAGTATTTTGCAGACAATTTCACATTTAATACGAAATATTCAACAGAAGTTTATAATATTAATCATGATAGAGAGGAAGAAAAATGAAAAAGAGACTTAAACAGATTATTAGTTTAGTGTTGACAGTGACTTTACTTTGTGGAAACTTAAATGTGGCTTTGGCAGAAGAGGTTACAGACGGAGCAGAGGTACAGGCTGTGACAACAGATACAAATGAAGGAACTACAGATAGCACAGCATCAGACACCGGTGCAGGAACAGATGCAAGCACAGGAACGGACGCAAGTGCAGGAACAGATGCAGGCACAGGAACAGACGCAAGCACAGGAACAGATGCAGGCACAGGAGCAGACGCAAGCACAGGAACAGATGCAGGCACAGGTACAGATTCAAGTGCAAGTACAGGTGCGGGAACAGATGCAGGCACAGGTACAGATTCAAGCGCAAGTACAGGTGCAAATACTACAGCAGAGGTGTCTGATTCTACAGATGCAGTTGTAATTACTGAGAATGATAAGCCATATTTGGCACTTGGCTCTGATTTAACAGAAGAACAGAAGAATACAGTTCTTGGATATATGGGAATTGATCCTGCCGCATTAGATAATTATGATGTTGTTTACATCAACAATCAGGAAGAGCATCAATACCTTGATTCATACATGGATTCGAGTGCAATCGGAACTAAATCTCTCTCGTCAGTAGTTATAACAAAGGCTGATAAAGGAAGTGGAATCAATATTTCCACATACAATATTAATTATTGTACTGTTGGAATGTATAAAAATGCTTTGGCGACAGCAGGTGTAACAGATGCTAATATTATTGTTGCAGGGCCATTCCAGTTGTCCGGAACAGCAGCGCTAGTAGGTATTTTCAAAGCCTACCAAGAAATGACAGGTAATCAGATTGAGGAAGAAATAGTTGATGCTGCCTTGAATGAGCTTGTTACTACAGGTGAACTCAATAAGAGTATTGACGGAGATCCTGAAAGTGTAGAGGCATTAATTGCGGAATTAAAAGAGAAGCTTGCAAACGGAGATCTTGATACAGAAGAAGATATCAGAGATGCGATAAATGAACTGGCAAAAAAATATGAGATTTCATTGTCTGAGGACGATATCAATACATTAATTGAACTTATAAATGCTCTCAAAGGTCTTGATCTTGATTGGGATTCAATTGCAAATCAGGCTGCAAGCTGGGCTGATAAGCTTGGTGTTGATTTAGACAGCATTGACAAAGAGACTGCAATGGGGCTTTTTGAGAAGATTAAGGAGATAGTAAAGAGTATTTGGGAAAAAATTAAGAGTATATTCTAATTTGATGCAGAAATATTTTTACTTATTTATTGTAAATGTGTGATATTTTTATGAAACAGAATTGAAAGAGGGATATCCTGATACGAGAGTATTAGGGTATCCCTTATTTTATGTTTATTTATTGTCTTTGGATTTTGAGTTTGTATCCATATTTTCTAATGCATATTCACATGCTTGCAGAACAAAACCAGAAAATGAAACGTCGTGGTTTTGTATTGTTTCTTCTATTTGTGCTATTAATGAAACAGGGAATCGGATTGTTTTATTCTCGGTTTCTTTTCTGTCTGATTTGATTTGGAATGACATTATTGCACCTACCTTTCACTAATATTGTATTGCAAAGATGATGAATAATATGCAATGAATAACGCAATGCAAACATATTACAAAATGTATTGCAAACAAAAAATAAAAGTGTTATCATGAACTCGTTTAAAAATAAAAACAACGGAGGAAAATTTTATGAAACAAAAATCCAAGTGGAAAAAGAAAATAGCAAAGTTCTTAAGTGTAATGTTGGGTTGCGTGATATTTACTACTGCTATACCAATTTATGCTTCTGAGCAGAGCACATGTAAAGTGACAATAGTGGATGAGCTATTTGATGATGACGGAAATATTGTAGATTCTGTGGTGAGACAAGAAGATGAGGTGGCTAATGGAACTATCGTGCGCTATATGCCTACTTATTATGAAGGATATACGAATTATGATAGTCAAAAAAATAAAAATACAATTTATCAAGAGAAAATTACAGAAGATACTACAGTGTATTATCGTTATGTTCCTGGATACTGTAAAATAGAGGCCCGTTACTTGTTATTTGATGTAACAGAACTTACAGAAGATGAGATATATAGAATTGGCAATACATATTGGGAAGATGGTAATGACGAAGAATTATGTCAAAAATTACATTCTGACACTTGGGAAGAGGTAGGAGAATATAGAGCTGGTGATATAGCAGAGATAAAAGCACCAAGTTTTGAAGGGTATAAATTGGTTACGATTAATTCAGATGAAGCAGGAGTGTGGAGTGATGTTATTACTCGGAAATGCTATTCAGATTATGTAAAAGCTGTTTTACCAGATGAATATAAAACTGAATATAGAGGCGAAGAATGTGCAGGGGGTAGCAATGGTGGGTTTTCTCCTACTTTTTTATATGTTTTAGACACAGATGATTCGGGTTCGGATGCAGGAATCGGTGAAGATATTTATACTATTGACCTTTCTGAAACAGGAACAACTCTATCAAACGATAAATTTACTGAATTATTGAGAGAAAATGTTGCAAATGATGTTGTTATTAAATCTAGCAATAATGTAACTTTCTCATTTGAAAAAGGGAAAATGTCAGTAGTAGAGGGGATAGATAGTTATGATTTTGGTACTTCGGTTATTGTTAATTATACAGAACTCTCTGACGTACCAGAATATGTGACGGAAAATAATTTTATATCAAAAATTCATTTCAATTATTCAGGCAAGCTTCCAGCAACTGCATCAATAACATTTTATGCAGGTACAGATAAAGAAGGACAGACATTGTACTATTACTTATGTAACGCAGATAAGAGTACTACATTAATACAATCTGTTGTAGTTGATGGAAATGGGTATGTGACAGTAAAACAAGAACATTGCTCTGATTATATTTTGGTATCAGAGGAATTAAAAGAAAAAGATGTAAAAATAGAAGAGGTAAATAAGCAAGAGACCACGACTGTGGAGACAAATACACAAGAGACCACGACTGTGGAGACAAATACACAAGAGACAAAAGTGACATCTGAAATTAAAAGTCCAAAAACAGGAGATAATACACATGTTGAACTGTATATTTCTATGATATGTATTTGTGCTATTGGTTTATTGCTAGTCGGAATGAAAAAAAGGTTACAATAATAAAAGGGAAAAACACACAAAAGCTGTGGCGCTAAATAGTTAGTGCCATAGCTTTTTTTGAAGTAAGCTTGTGTAAATTGGCATTAGTATGTTTAGAATTGAAAAAGGTGTGAAAAATAAAATGGTGTAATTTTTAAATTTACTATACGCTTTTGCATTTTTGCGGTTTCGATGATTGTAAGGGCATCGCAAATATGCTGTCCTCCGGTATCACTCCGAAGCACAACAGCCTGCTTTTGTTTTCGCTTGAATTTGCGAAGCTGACGTTCACTTATGTTGTTGGTGTAGTCGATTTCAGGATGGGATAGGAAATACAGATGGTCATCCTGGTAATTACGTAATCTTACGTAGAGGTTATAACCGTCCCTGAAATTCTGATCAGGTGGATATTTCTCATATCATGCCAGTACATGAGATGATTTTTGATGACATAGCGAAAGCGAATTTTGCCAGTTGGAGACTTGATATATCTGTGATAGTAACCATGAACAGTAAGGCAACCAGAGTGTCCGCAAGGGCATGTGAAACTGTAGGTTATTAATCACTTGATTATAAAAACTTGGTGTAAGAGGATTGTATTCTTGGACAAATAAGGTTATCATAGCTTTGCGATACATAGGTTATCCTATGTTAGTGTTGTGAGGCAGGAAACCAAACTTTGGTCTGGGCGGTTCATGCTTCTTTATTTATAGTGACGTGGCTATAATAACAGAAGGTACAGGATAAAACAATCTGACGGATAATGCATCAGAATAATTTATACTGTACCTTCTTTTAATTTGAATAATTTTCGGGTAATTGGAAGCGGGTAATGTTACGAATAACATATAAGGCTGAGTGAATTATGAAGTGCCGCAGTTTATTGGATGAGGTGCGATTGACAAAATAGTTTATTCATTATATGCTAACAATAAGTAAAAATGATATTTACTTTCTGAAAGTGGGTGATAATATGTTGTATGACTATCTAGTTAGTAATTATGAAAAAGGAGAACCAATTTTCCTTGCAGATATTGTTATTGAAGGAATGACGGAAGAAAATATAAGATATCATTTGAAAAAACTTACAGATGATGGAATAATCTGTAGATTTGAAGCTGGAGTGTATTATATTCCTAAAATTAATGTTTTTGGTGAACAATCGATACTTTCGGCAGAGACTGTTGCACTTCACAAATATGTGTATCGTAAGGGTAAGAGAGTGGGCTTCTATTCGGGATATACTCTTGCAAATAAACTTGGCTTGTCGACTCAGGTGCCATTTAAGGAAGAAATTACTAGTAATTATGCACCTGCACAGGTTAGAGAGATAAGTATTAAAAATCGTAAATATGTTATCCGAAGACCGGCCATTGAAGTAACGGAGGAGAATGCGTATGTTCTTCAGCTGCTAGATTGTTTGAAAGACATCGATAAATCCGCAGAAGAAGATATGAAGGTATGTGGAAGGATTCTTACTGACTATGCAGCGAAACATAAAATAACAAAAGCGATGGTGGATCAGTTTTTGGAATATTATCCACTTAAAATCTATAAGGCAATTTATGAAACAGGGGTAAAATATGTATCTGCATGAAGATAGAGAAGCATTTAAAGAAGTAATTGAACAGGTGGCAGAAGATTCCGGTCGAGCAGCGGTTGTGATTGAAAAGGATTATTACGTAACAATGATATTGCGGTTGCTATCACAAAAGTTATCAAATGTAGTATTTAAGGGGGGAACTTCTTTATCAAAGGGCTTTAAGGCTATCAATCGTTTCTCAGAAGATATTGATATAACATTTGATGAGCATATAGGGGAAGCTCGTAGAAAAAAGCTGAAGAACGAAGTGTTAAAGGGCGTCAGCGAAGAACTTGGAATGCCAATTTCTAACTGGAAAGAAACACAGAGCGATAGAGATTATAATGCATATTATTTTTCTTATGAGTCTGTATGGGGAATAGAGGACGACAGATTGCTGTCTTCTGTTAAGATGGAGACTGCGCTTGGTTCATATGCATTTCCGACAGAAATGGTGTCTATTGGCAGTTACATTTTCGATTATTTTGTAAAAAGAGATAGATTAGATTTGGCGGAAAAGTATATGTTGGATGTCTTTGAAATGAAGCTCCAGTCGATTGAACGTACCTATATTGATAAAATATTTGCATTATGTGATTATTACATGCAAGGAAAATCGAAACGTTATTCCAGACATCTGTACGACATTTATAAATTGACAGGCAAGATTGATGTGGAAAATGCTCTTGCGAATTTATATAATGAGATTAGACAACATCGTAAGAAGATGAAGAATTGTCCGTCGTCAGGGGATGAGGTTAATATTCCAAAATTGATAAATGGATTTTGTGATGATGATTTCTTTAAAAATGATTATCAGGAAATAACAAATTATTTTTCGGATGACTATGTTGCGTATGAGGATACAATAGCACAGATGAGAAGACTGGCAGAGTTGCTGGCGCAATAAAATTCAAAGATACTTTGGGTCAAGTTGATAAAAGGTTTAATATATAAAAAACGGGTTCGCACTTATTCTTAAGTGCTTAATTTCTAAACAACAAACCCGCTTGGGAATGTCAAGAAAGCCGAGATTGAAGGCACATACTTGATGTTACGAGCGGGTTTTGTTTTCCCCTCCCTTCAAAAAAGTTCAAAAAAGCACAACACAATCCTAAAAATGTCCTGTTTAATACTCATATATTTTGAGATAATTCCATCAACAAAAGAAGTAAAGAATATAAAAGTTTCGTGAGAGGTGAGAATTATGAAGGGA
>CAMFPD010000113.1 GCA_945971355.1 uncultured Lachnobacterium sp. | reverse complement strand
CCAGCCTTGCTGATGTTTACAAGCATCTTCTTAGCCCATGCTTTTCTATCTGTGTAATCAGCATATGCCTGCTCTTTTGTCTTGCAGTAATCTTCAAAATCAGGGAATGTCATGAACCAGTCTTTGTTGAGAAGCTCATTGTAAAGTCTCTCAAGGTTCTCTTTGCATCCTACTGCCATTACTTCGTCACTAACGATGAAGTCTACAGCACGCTTAAGTACTTCGTCCTTCTCGTAGTAATCTCTTGAGCAGTAATCACCTCTCTCGTATCTGTCGATAACTGTCTGTGAATCCTCACCGAATACATAGATGTTATCCTCTCCAACGAGCTCAGCGATCTCTACGTTTGCTCCATCACTTGTTCCAAGTGTTACAGCACCGTTTAACATAAACTTCATGTTTCCTGTTCCAGATGCCTCTTTAGAAGCAAGAGAAATCTGCTCAGAAATATCACATGCTGGGATAAGCTTCTCTGCAAGTGTTACATTGTAGTTCTCTACCATGAATACCTTAAGGTATGGGCTTACCTCTGGATCATTGTTGATAATCTGCTGTAAGCAAAGGATTACATGGATGATATCTTTTGCAATGATATATGCTGGAGCTGCCTTTGCACCAAAGAAAAGAGTGATTGGCTGCTCAGGCTTCTTGCCTTCCTTGATATCGAAGTATTTCTTGATGATATATAAAACGTTAAGCTGCTGTCTCTTGTACTCATGAAGTCTCTTAACCTGGATATCGAAGATAGAGTTTTCATCAATGTCAAGGTTCTGTGTTGTCTTGAGGTAGTTCTTAAGGTCAGCCTTCTTACCAGCCTTAACAGCTAAGATTTTATCGAGAACAACATCGTCGTTGATGTAGTTTCCAAGCTTCTCAAGCTCGTTAGCATCCTTCTTCCATCCATCACCGATAAGCTCTGTAACAAGTGCAGAAAGCTCTGGGTTACATGACATAAGCCATCTACGGAATGTGATACCATTTGTCTTGTTGTTGAACTTCTCTGGGTAGAGCTTATAGAAGTTGTTAAGCTCTGTATTCTTAAGGATTTCTGTATGGAGGTAAGCAACACCATTGATGCTGTATCCATAATGAATATCCATATGAGCCATGTGTACAAGGTCATCCTTGATGATGTATGTGCTCTCATCAGAAACCTTCTGTCTTACCTTGTTATCAAGCTCGCGGATAATTGGCATAAGCTGTGGAACTGCCTTCTCAAGGAAGTAAATTGGCCACTTCTCTAATGCTTCTGCAAGGATTGTATGGTTAGTGTAAGCACAAACCTTTGATACAATCTCGATAGCCTCATCCATAAGGATTCCTCTCTCCTGAAGGAGACGGATAAGCTCTGGAATAACCATTGAAGGATGTGTATCGTTAATCTGAACTGCTGCGTAATCAGCAAGGTCATGTAAGTTAGAGCCCTTCTCAACAGCCTCGTCAAGAATAAGTTTTGCAGCGTTTGATACCATGAAGTACTGCTGGTAAACACGGAGAAGACGTCCCTTCTCATCTGAATCATCTGGATAAAGGAAAAGTGTAAGGTTCTTAGCGATCTCTTCCTTATCGAAATCAATTGTCTCACCTACAATGCTCTCATCTACTGACTCAATATCGAAAAGACGAAGCTTTGTTGTACGGTTGTTGTATCCAACAACATCGATATCATAAAGTCTAGACTGAACAGTAAATCCACCGAAGTTTACTGGATATGTGATGTCTGTCTTTGTAAGCCAGCTCTTCTCTGTAATCCATGGGTTTGGTGTTTCCTTCTGAAGGTTGTTCTCAAATACCTGCTTGAAAAGTCCAAAGTGGTAGTTAAGACCAACACCATCTCCATTGAGACCAAGTGTTGCAATCGAATCTACGAAACAAGCAGCGAGACGTCCAAGACCACCATTTCCAAGTGAAGGCTCTGCCTCAATCTCCTCGATCTCTGCAAGTGACTTTCCGTTTTTCTCAAGTGTCTCCTTAACCTCATCGTAGAGACCAAGGTTAATTAAGTTGTTTGATAAAAGCTTTCCAATAAGGAACTCAGCTGAGATGTAGTAAAGTTTCTTCTTACCCTTGTTTGAAACCTTCTTCTCTGCCTTATCTTTTACAAGGTCAAGAAGTGCGAAGTAGATTTCTTCGTTTGAGCTTACTGAAATTCCTTTCTGAAGTTTTGTTTCGATTTCCTGCATAATAGCCATTTTGATATACCCTCCGTATAAATGTTTTAATGCTTGGTTTATTCTTACAAAAATAACTTTCTTTTATACGAAAAACGTTTGCTTTGCGCTTCCGCTTTTCTATGGTCTTAGTATATGCTCATATACTGTACAATTCTTGCAATATCAACGCAAAAAATTGTACTATTCTATCATTTTTCGTATTTTTTAGTGGTTTTTTCTAATTTGAGGTGATATTATATTCTCATAATAACAACAAAAAATGTAACCACTGTTAGTATTGTCTTATACAGTGTGGTTTATGCTGCGCACATAGAGGGCCATCCATTCATGGAGGATATATAATGAACATTCTGGAATACGAAAACTATCACGAAGAAAAAGAACATGTAGATTTGGAATTTCCCTATAACACATATCTGTGCTCAATTCCTTTGGATTTTGCTCAGGTTCCTTTACACTGGCACGATGAGATGGAAATCATATATATAAAGAAGGGACAAGGTCTTGTAACTGTTGACTTCAAGCATTACAGAGTCAATGCCAGCACCATAATATTCATTCTGCCAGGACAGTTGCATTCCATATCCCAGTATCAGGATGAAACAATGGAGTATGAAAACATACTTTTCAACGCAAGTATGCTGACTCCCAAAAACAAGGACTATACCAACGAAAATTTCATAGACCCGCTCATTCACGGCAAAATTACCGTTCCAACAGTCTTTACCCCTGTGTATCCTTACTACACAGATGTTGTGGCACCGATTGATGCCTGTGATGAAATCTGTAAAACAAAGCCTCAGGGATATCAGCTGTATATCAAAAGTATGCTGTTTCAATTTTTCTTTATTTTGGATAACAGATGCCGTAATCTGACCAAACCTCCGAAAAATAAAAAGGCTCTCGACAAAATGAAAACAGTTCTCAAATATGTAGAAAACAACTATGACCAAAAGCTTACAATCGGTGAGGTTGCCGATATAGCAGGCTTTTCTGAGTCACATTTTATGCGCTACTTCAAGGAAACCATGGGAACCTCCTTCATAGACTATCTCAAGGAATACCGCCTGACCATGGCCGCAAGACTGCTACAAAGCTCGGAGGACTCTGTTCTTTCCATTGCAACGGAGGTAGGGTTTGATAACCTGTCATATTTTAACCGTGCTTTCAAAGCCAGATACCATATGACGCCTCTGCAATACAGGAGGAGCTAACAAAAAGCTTACGCATATCATTAGTGGGCTGCCCCTTGGGGAACATAATATAAAGCCAAGCATATATATTTATTCGAAAAATTTTTCAAGTTTGTGCCCTGATTCTTTTACGGATAGTTGGCTGAGAAATGCGAGATAATCAGGCTGTGAGCCAGGGCACTGTTGAAAAATTGTTTCTCATAAATATATATGCTTGTCTTTTGTTTAGGTTAACGTGGGCAGCCCTAATAAATTTAGTTCTCAAAAGAACTTCCAAGATGGAAATAATCTAAAATGATATTTACTTAGAAATTGGACTTTTTTCTTTATAATATGACATTTATATCCAAACCTATTTCAAGGCTTGCTCGGGTCATTGATGGCTGCCCTGCGTAATCATACGTAAAAAAATGAAGACATATATTTCCGAGAAACAAAATTACAACAGTTCCGCGGCTCAAAGAGTATATTAAATACACATTTCTCAGCCAACTATCCGTAATAAATACGCGGAACAAACTTGTAATTTTTTTCGAGGGAATATATGTCTCTATTTTATTTTTGAAATACTAAAATGGGCAGCCCCTTATAAATTATGCAATGGAAGCAGTCTCCTACCTTTGCATAAGCGACAATGGCAGCTCCAATCCATTTGCTTCCAGCAATTCTTTATTCTTAAGTATTTCATCTGGTGTTCCATCTGCAACTATTTGTCCATCTGCCATGAGAAGAATTCTGTTGCAGGTATCCCATATGAAATCAAGGTCATGGCTTGTAATGATTTTCATATGGTCAAACTCATTTAATATATTGATAAGATTACGTCTGTTCTTTGGATCCAACGCGGCTGAAGGCTCATCCATCAAAATAATATCCGGTATCATTGACAAAATAGTTGCAATTGAAACAAGCTTTTTTTCTCCGCCTGAAAGCGCATGCACCGGCTTATCCCTTAAATGCTCAATATGTACACTTGAAAGAGCATTTTTTACTCTTCTGTCCACTTCCTCCTGTGGCAATCCATAATTTCTAGGTGCAAATGCCACATCCTGATACACATTTGTCATAAAAAGCTGGCTGTCAGAATCCTGAAATACATATCCGATCTTTTCTCTGACTCTTGACAATGTTTTCTTTTCCAGTGGTATCTCCTCCACTCGTATCTGACCTGTGAAATTCAGCTCAAGTCCCACTAAAAGCTTAAGAAGTGTGGACTTTCCCACTCCATTTGCACCTATTATTCCAATAGAATCATTTTCACAAGCTCTAAATGAAACGTCTTTTATTATTCTATTATCCTGGGAATCATCCTTCCTGGTATCTTTGACTCTATCATATGCAAATTCCAAATTTTCTACATTAATATGTATATGACTCATTTCATCCTCTCTTTTTTACATTTCAATCTATGTTTCCATGTCCTGAATTCTATCCCTCTTCTGAATTCTATCTAAGTCCAATTCAATTCTGCAATGTGTGTCTGCCGATAGATTCAGGAACATCCCTGCTTTCTTACTGCAAAATGCATATCAGTCCGACTGAAGTCCTCAGCCTGATATCAAAATAATTCTCCCACCATCTCAAATACAGGAAAACAACGAAATACCACAAACACCACTATGCCAGATAGCAGAAATGCCGCATCTCTTCCCCTGAAAGCAACCTTTTCACCAATAAAAAACTCTCCGTCAAATCCCCTGAGACACATGCTGTCATACACATTCTCTGCTCTGTCCATACTTCGAATCAGCATCTGGCCTACAAGAGAGCCCCATGCACTAAACTTAATTCCATTTTGTCCAGGCGCTCTGAGAGAGTACGCTTGAACTACACGCTTTGCCTCTGTCAATAAAAGTGTAATATATCTGTATATCAGAAGAATCTCTGTGACAATGATTTTGGGCACATGTATAAGCCTTAATGCATAACAGATTTTTTCTATGGTTGTGGTAGCAATAAGAATGTATGCTGCCGTAACAGTAAGAAATCCCTTGACCATAAGAGATAGCATAGAAACAACTCCTCCAGTTACTACAAGAGTTCTCATCACTCCATCTGCTGTAGTTCCAAGCTCAATATATCCTGCAACTTCCTTGTCAAAAAAAGGATTAAAAACACCTACAATGCACACTACCGGCAACACTACACGCATTCTGTATAGCGCATTCTTAAAGGATAAATCTGAAAGAATGAAAATAATTATAGGATACACCGCCATTGACAACACTCCTGAAAAGTCATATTTATCAAAGGAAACCGTCACCCCAATATACATGACCGTCAATAACAATTTAACCAGTGGATGTATCCTGTTCATCCACTGGTCCTGTTCTGCCATCTGTGTTAAATTCTGAATTTCACCTATAGCCTTGTTTATTTTACTCATTTACTGTTTAGCCTCTGATGTATTCTTCTTGAAAAACTTGAATAAGTAGCATGAGCCAACGCATACGCCAAGTACCACTGCACCACCAATTATTCCAGAAAAAGATGTTCCAGCCGCGCTGTCACTTCCTTTTATGCTGTAATCAGGTAAAACAGCTGTTGCACTCTGAATGCTTTCCGCTGTGTCGTAGGCCTCTCCCTGAGCCTCAAGTTCAGCTGTTCCTGCAACCTTTTCCATTGACCACTCAAGACCATCTGGATTGGCTGAAGCAAATAAAGAAACTCCTCCACCAATTACAACTGTCGCAATCAGTAATGAAACTATCGTTGTCTTGAATGAAAATCTTCCTTCTTTTTCGACCGCCTTCTCTGTTCCCCATAACAATTCTGGTCTTGCATCATATACAAAGCAAAGAACTGCCGCTGTAATTAACCCTTCTACCAGACCAATCGCAAGATGAATTGGCTGCATTGTTGCCACAAAAGTCATAAATGGTAACTCTGTTATTCCTGAAATCAAAGTCTCAACTGTAACTGAAAATGCCCCTAACTGTAATGTCAAAACACATCCCAATATAGAAGCAATTGCAATTTTCTTCTTATTAGCTCCATTTTTCATAATAGGCTTCCAGATAAAAAGCGCTCCTATAAAACAAGCATAAAATGCCATATTCCAAATATTACATCCAAGGGCAAGTAGTCCTCCATCTGCAAACATCAGACACTGAATAAGCAGGACTCCTATCATTGTCAGAAATCCAGCAAATGGGCCAAGTAATGCAGATAACATCATTCCTCCACACAAGTGTCCTGATGATCCTGTACCTGGAATTGTAAAGTTTATCATCTGTGTTGCAAATACAAAAGCTCCCATAACTCCCATAACCGGAATCTTCTTTGTATCCTGCTCAAGTCTCACCTTATGTACGCTGTATCCTGCCGCCGCAGCTGAGCATACATACATAGTTGTCGCAACTGCTGGTACTACCAGCGCATCTGCCATATGCATATTGTTATACCTCTCTCTTTCTGTGATATTTTCTAATTCAAGATATATTTATCTCCAGAAATAATATTAACAAACGCTGTGGTCATACCACAAGCCCCCTAGGGGGTTATTTTTTAACTCAAACTTCGCTCTTATATCTACGGTGGGGTGACAGCTGTATTGGGACATGGGGTGTGGGAACGCTCAACCTATGCTGCTTTATTGCGCAACGTACCACAAATATGGCACCCTATACAGCTTACTATTCACATAAAGTTATACATATTTCTTCTCAGTAACCTAGCCATAAAGCCTAGATTTGCCGATACCATTTTTTGCCTTC
>CAMFPD010000112.1 GCA_945971355.1 uncultured Lachnobacterium sp. | reverse complement strand
GGTTACACTCGATACACTTTGTTGCATCCCAAACTGGAACGTCTGTTGCTACACCACGCTTCTCGTATGCAGCTGTACCTGATGGTGTCCAACCTGTCTGGTATTTCTTAACAACAGATACAGGAACTGTGTTACCCATCTGTCCATTAACCTTCTGCTGAATATTCTTAACGAAATCAACAACCTCAGGGTTATCTCCAACAACTTCCTTAGAGAAGTCATCATCTGTGCAGTTCTTCCAGCTCTCTGGAACGTCTACCTTAACGTATGCTGTAGCACCAGCATCGATAGCATCATGATTCATCTTTACAATGTCATCACCCTTCTTAGCGTATGACTTTGTAGCTGCATCCTTCATGAGCTTAATAACTTCTTCCTCTGGAATAAGCTTTGTCAATGAGAAGAATGCTGACTGAAGAACAGTATTGATACGGTTTCCAAGACCAATTTCCTTACCAATCTTAACACCATCAATGATGTAGAAGTTAATATTGTTCTCAGCGATATATCTCTTAACCTGTCCTGGTAATTTTTCATCTAACTCATCTACAGACCACTGTGTGTTGAAGAGGAATGTTCCACCTGGAACAAGATCCTGAACCATGTTGTACTTGTAAATGTATGCTGTACAGTGGCAAGCAACAAAGTTAGCCTGTGAAATCAAGTATGTAGAACGAATTGGTGTATGTCCAAAACGTAAGTGTGAAATTGTAACACCACCTGATTTCTTAGAGTCATAATCAAAGTAAGCCTGAGCGTACATATCTGTGTTATCACCGATAATCTTAATAGAGTTCTTGTTAGCACCTACAGTACCATCAGCACCAAGTCCCCAGAACTTACAGTTTGTTGTTCCCTCTGGAGTTGTAACAGGATTCTCTTTAACATCAAGTGAAAGATTTGTAACATCATCGATAATACCGATTGTAAATCTTGGCTTCTCTGTATTGTTGTATACAGCGATAATCTGTCCTGGAGTAGTATCCTTTGATCCTAATCCGTAACGTCCGCTTGTAATTGTAACCTGATCAAACTTAGATCCCTTAAGAGCTGCAACTACATCTAAGTATAATGGTTCACCAAGTGATCCTGGCTCTTTTGTTCTATCCAATACCGCAATAGACTTAACTGTATCAGGAATAACATCGATAAGAGCTTCCTTAACGAATGGTCTGTAAAGACGAACCTTAACAACACCAACCTTCTCGCCACGTGCCATTAAGAAATCAACTGTCTCATCGATTGTCTCACACACAGAACCCATAGCAATGATAATCTTCTCTGCATCTGGTGCTCCGTAGTAGTTAAATAATTTATAATCTGTTCCGATCTTCTCATTTACCTTGTTCATGTACTCTGTTACGATTGCAGGGAGCTCATCGTATGCAGTATTACATGACTCTCTTGACTGGAAGAAAAGATCAGGGTTCTGAGCTGAACCTAACTCAACTGGATGATTTGGGTTTAATGCATTCTTACGGAAAGCATCAATTGCATCCCAATCTACCATCTCTTTGAGATCTTCATAATCCCATGTCTCAATCTTCTGAATTTCGTGTGATGTACGGAATCCATCAAAGAAATTAATGAATGGAAGACGTCCCTTGATAGCTGCCATATGAGCAACTGGTGTAAGGTCCATAACTTCCTGTACAGATGACTCACAAAGCATTGCAACACCAGTCTGACGACAAGCATATACGTCTGAGTGATCACCAAAAATATTTAATGCATGAGAAGCTACACAACGTGCAGATACATTAAATACACCTGGAAGTCTCTCACCAGCAACCTTGTAAAGGTTAGGGATCATAAGTAAAAGTCCCTGAGATGCTGTGTATGTTGTTGTTAAAGCTCCCGCTGTTAATGATCCGTGAACTGTACCAGCTGCACCAGCCTCAGACTGCATTTCTGTAACCTGAACTGTCTGTCCGAAAATGTTCTTTCTACCAGCTGTTGCCCACTCATCTGTTGCCTCAGCCATTACAGATGAAGGTGTGATTGGATAGATAGCTGCAACATCTGTAAATGCATAAGAAGCATGAGCTGCTGCATGATTTCCATCCATTGTTAACATTGAACGTTTCATGATAATTCCTCCTACTTTAATCTTAAATGTTCAAAAATTATAGACACGAAACCGCATGTCTCTCAACTAATACTATAGGGTGTAAATGGCTAAAAATCAAGTATTTTTGTTAGTACATTACTGTAAATATAACTTCTCAAAATTAACCACTGAAACAGGTTTATTGCACAAATATCCCTGTCCATATTTGAAGCCACATTCCACAAGCGTCTGGCACTGTTCTTCTGTTTCAATCCCCTCGAAAATAATATCTTTTTCAGCCACAGAAACCATTTCTCCCATGGCCTTTATCATAGCTACATTTCTCTTGTTTATTTCCTTATCCATAAAGCTCTTATCAAACTTTACAACATCTGCCGGAATTTCCGTCAATACGAACAAAGACGAATAGCCTGTTCCAAAATCATCAATGGATACCCTGAAACCTTTTTCTCGCAATAAGTTAAGACATCTAAGAAGTCCCTCATGATTTTTTGCAATAACACCTTCTGTTATTTCGATTTCAATATATTTAGGCTCAATGATATACTTGTTGGTGATAGTAGTTATTCTATTCAAAAAGTCTTTTCCGTCTCCATCAAAATGCCTTCCTGAAAAGTTTACAGAAACAACCATCTCTCTCTTATGTTGCTGCCTCCACTTTGTCATCAGTTTTAATACTTCCTCATATATGTAGAAATCCAATTCTGTAATATATCCAATCTTTTCCAGAACATCTATATACTTCTGAGGATAATACACGTGACCATCAGGCTTACGCCATCTTGAGAGAGCCTCTGCACCATATACCTCACGAGTCAGCAAATCAAACTTAGGCTGAAGGAACACCTCGAAATCTGCCCTGTACAAGGCCTCATAGAACTCCGCAATTATCTGCTGTTCTTCCACTCTTGTTTCCCTCAATCCATCTTCGAAAACTTCTATTTCCCTCTTTCCGATTTTCTTGGCATTCTTCCATGCCAGATTTGCATTTTCTATTGCAAGTTCAAGGTCAACTTTATCAGATTCGATAAAATACATTCCAGTTGTAATTGATAGTCCACTGCTTGGATACTGGTGATTCTGCATATTGGTGAATTTTTTCTGCTGAGTCGTTATTTTCCTTTGCAATTCTTCTTTGTTATCTCCAACTGCAAGAAATAAAAAGAAGTCAGAGTACAACCTGCTTGCCATCACAAAATAATCCTGTTCAGCAATATCCTGCGCTAAAAACTTAAGAACCTTGTCTCCTACCTGATGCCCATAGTTTTCATTTATATATCCAAAATTATTGATATCAAAATAGCACAGTGCCTTCACCTTTTCCTTAGGAATCTCGGGAATCACATTAGCAAAAACAGACTTAAATGCCTCCAAGGTAGCAAGTCCTGTCAACTGATCTCTGTTTTGAATCTTCCTAATCTCTGTATTGCTCTCCTCAAGCCTGGTCCTCAAAGTGACAAACAGTGCTATGGTACGTGACATCTCCCCCAGGAAATCCAATTCTGCCGACTGCCATTCTTTGCCACTTCCAAATCTAAAGAAAAATAAACTTCCCGCTTTATTGGCTGAAAACTCAAATCTGCATGCAGCAACCGAAATATTATTCTCCAGATAATTAGGAATCACGCTGCCCTGTCGCTCCGCTGACTCTATCCATTTTTTTACTGGAGCATTATCTACAATAACTGCTTTTCCGTATTTTGGCAGTCCATCCTCAATTCCATTTTTAGCTATCAAAATCCTGTCATATATGTTAATCAGTTCACTGTAATAATTGGTAACTAATGCATATTGAGAGTTTGAGGCATCCTCACACAATACAATCATATCAAGACTGTACTCCTCACACATTTTCTGAAGGAGCAGATTAAGGGAACCATCCACATTTCTTGCATGAGTGAGAAGATTAACTGCAAACATCATGAAATCCTTATCAGAATCCTTCAAATCCGCTCTCTTTTCATCCTGCTTCTTATTTTTTCTTATAGGTCCCAGATCCTGACCTCTTGCAATGCTAAAGCCATTCTTACCAGACTGCTTAGTCCTGTACATAGCTCGATCAGCATTATCAAAAAGTTCCTTGTATGTATTTCCGTCAATACCAGACACAGAAAGTCCAATACTCGTTGTTATTTTTCTGACAACGTCCCCGCCTGAATACTCCTTAGTCAAAGCCCTGCAGAGATTTCTTGCTTTCATCTCGGCTTTCTCAACAGAGACATTTTTCATAAATACCAGAAACTCGTCTCCACCAACTCGTCCAACAATATCCTGTGCTCTAAACTGTCTGCTTAAAATATTGGCAATATCTGAAATAACAGTATCACCAAAGGTATGTCCAAAGGTGTCATTAATCCCCTTGAAATTGTCTATATCTATAAGGAATAATACACTTGGTTTCTCACCCGGATTTTTCAAAGCTTCTGAAACCTGTGTCTGAACTTCTATTTTATTCAAAAGCTTGGTGAGAGGATCTCTCTTTGCCTTCTCTTCAAGCAACAGATCCTTTTCCACGTCATGCCATCTTCCGATAACACGTATTATCTTACCATCCTCACCCTTTATACTCTTGTAGTGAATCCTGTACCATGCATATTTTTGCACCATATTATCCTGTGCAATATTATACCTTACATCTATTGTACCGGAAATCTTCTCCCCGGCCGCTTCCTTCATGGCAGTAACAAGCTTTTCCTGATCCATAGGATGAAATTCTTTTATCTCGTCGGCAAAATTGTAATAATTGTCCCCAGCATCCAGCACACCCCTGGCTTCCATCAGACGCTTTGAGCGAAGAATTTTCCATTCCAGAACATCCAAATCAAAAGGTATCTCGTCTGAAACCTCCTCTATCATCCTATACTGCTTCTGTAACAATTCAAGTTTTTGCTCCAGCTGTTTCTCCCTCTGAATAAAGCTGAAAAGCAAAACCACCTTGTCATCCAGCAAATCCCCATCTATACAGGACACCCTTGTCCACTTTGTCTCTCCGCCAGAACACATAATTTTAGCACTTAGTTCCTCTTTTACCTCTCCTGCTACAAATCGTTCAAGCAAATTACAAAATTCAGTTCTAAACTTAGGAACGAACAGTTCTAAAATATCATCTATACTTCTGAGTTCATCGTGCGAATAGCCTACATGCTGACAAAATCCGTCATTTTCATTTACAAGTTTCCACTTCTCCTCACGTCTAAATACTCCTATTCCAAAAGGAACATTAAATTTCGAATTCATATCATTCCCCATTACATTACCATCCTAAAAAAATCTGCTAATATTATACTACTTGTTTTTACTTATTTCTACAATAAAACACTTGCAAATTGAAAATTATAAGATAAAATATAAGTCGATTGTTTTTTTGATATTTATTGGTTAACACATAGAAAGGTATACTTATGATCAGTGCAAATAACATCACATTACGAATTGGAAAAAAGGCTCTGTTCGAGGATGTAAACATCAAATTTACAGAGGGTAACTGTTATGGTCTTATCGGTGCAAACGGTGCTGGAAAATCTACATTTTTGAAGATTCTCTCAGGACAGCTTGAGCCAACAAACGGTGATATTGTAATAACACCAGGTCAGAGACTTTCATTTTTACAGCAGGATCACTTTAAATATGATGAATTTACAGTTCTCGATACTGTAATTATGGGTAATAAGCGTCTTTATGACATTATGAAAGAAAAAGACGCAATCTATATGAAGGAAGACTTCACTGACGAAGACGGAATTCGCGCCAGCGAGCTTGAGGCAGAATTTGCTGACATGGATGGCTGGAACGCAGAATCTGACGCTGCTACACTCTTAAACGGATTAGGAGTACCAACAGAGGAGCATTACACACTCATGGCAGACCTTCCCGGCGCTGTAAAAGTCAAGGTTCTCCTTGCGCAGGCGCTTTTCGGTAATCCAGATATTCTTCTTCTCGATGAGCCTACTAACCACTTAGATTTGGATGCTATTGCATGGTTAGAGGAATTCCTTATCAATTTTGAAAATACTGTAATTGTTGTATCACACGACCGTTATTTCCTTAACAAAGTATGTACAAACATTGCAGATATGGACTACGGTAAGATTCAGCTCTATGCCGGAAACTACGATTTCTGGTATGAGTCAAGCCAGCTCCTTGTACGACAGATGAAGGAAGCAAACAAGAAAAAGGAAGAAAAAATTAAAGAGTTACAGGAATTCATCCAGAGATTCTCCGCTAATGCTTCTAAGTCTAAACAGGCTACATCACGTAAACGTGCTCTGGAAAAAATTCAACTTGATGACATTCGTCCTTCAAGCAGAAAATATCCATACATTGATTTCCGTCCAGAGCGTGAAATCGGAAATGATGTATTATTCGTAGAAGGAATTTCAAAGACAATTGATGGAGTAAAGGTTCTTGATAACATTACTTTTACAGTTAACCATGACGATAAAATTGCATTTGTTGGTGGAAATGAGCTTGCCAAGACAACTCTCTTCAAGATTCTCGCAGGAGAGATGGAGCCAGATGAGGGTTCTTACAAGTGGGGAGTTACAACTAGTCAGTCTTACTTCCCTAAGGACAACACTGCAATTTTTGATACAGATGATTTAATAGTTGATTGGCTCACACAGTACTCTGAAATCAAGGATGCAACTTATGTGCGTGGTTTCCTTGGAAGAATGCTTTTTGCAGGTGAGGACGGTGTAAAGAAGATGCGCGTTCTTTCCGGAGGTGAGAAGGTTCGTGTCCTTCTCTCTCGTATGATGATTATGGCTAGTAACGTCCTTATGTTCGACGAGCCAACAGACCACCTTGACATGGAATCAATCACAGCACTCAATAACGGAATGATCAAATTCCCTGGTGTTATTTTATTTGCATGCCGAGATCATCAGGTTGTTCAGACCACTGCAAACCGTATCATTGAGTTCCTTCCAAACGGTTCAATGATCGATAAGATTACAACATACGACGAGTACCTTGAGAGCGATGAGATGGCTCGTAAGCGTCAGGTATACTCAATGTCTGAAGAGGACGAAAACGA
>CAMFPD010000111.1 GCA_945971355.1 uncultured Lachnobacterium sp. | reverse complement strand
TACAACCTCGCTTTCTATAAGAAAAGTATACCAGAATCCCTGAAAAAAGCGAATTGCCAGGATTGGGGGTACTGGCATAATGACGGTGGATAAGTCGCTGAAAATGATGATTGTACTGGATGAAATAGTCCGAAAAATCAACAGAATCAGGTTATAATGCCTGAAATTGTGTAAAATGCAGTAAATAAAAAACAGGACTGGAAATGCTTAACTGCATTTCCAATCCTGTCATGGGTTATCCACAAGAAAAATTTTTTCAATTTCGGCACTTTTCATAATTGCTTATGATGGGGTGTGAACAGTAACCTATATGATGCATGAATCAATTACTATGTTTCACCAGATATGTACATGCCATAGTGCTGAAAATCTGAGCCACAAGAATACTCCACAAATAAGCGTCAATTCCATAAACAGGTACTGCAATTAATATCATAGAAATTCTGATTCCCCCGGACAATATATTGGTAAATAGTACGGACTTAGGTTTTCCAAGACCATTTAGAATGCTGCTCAACAAGCTGGAGATATAGATGAAAGGACAGAGCCAGCAAAGTCTAAGGATATAGTGGCTTGCAAGCGCAGAGTCAAAAATTTTGTTGCCGATGAACCCACCACTGAATCTGAATAGTAATGTAAATCCCAGTCCAAAGAGAGCCCCGTAAAGAAGGGCTTTTTTTGTTATGTTTTTAATGTGTGCGGTATCCTCCTTTGCCTGAGCTTCTGATATGTCAGGAAGCAGAAGGACACACAGAGAGTTAGTCAGAACAGATGGAAAAAGTAGTACAGGCAGGGCAACTCCGGATAGTATTCCAAAAATGGAAAGTGAATCTGTAGCGGTAAAACCGTATTTTTGAAGCTGAATAGGCAATAATATATTTTCTAAACCTGTACATAGTGTGAGTAAAAAATGATTGAGAGACATAGGGACTGCAAGGTTACAAATCTCATAAGCATAGTTAGGTAATTTTTTGATATTTTGTTTTGATACAGCATAATCATTGGAAGAAGATTTTGTAAAGTATAAAGCGGTTACGGAAAAAAGTAAGCCGGCTACTTCACAGATTGTTATGCCCCACACCACATCCGAAGGCTGTATTGGTAATCCCTGACTTTCTTTAATTATATAAATTAAATATACACTGCCAACTCTAACAAACTGTTCAACCAGCTGGGAGAAGGCTGGTATTGCTGTTTTCTTTAATCCGTAATAGCAGCCATTTATGCAGGCATGAATAGCTGATGGAACAAGGGAAAAGGACATGATCTGCAAAAGTCTTGAGCATCTTGGTTCGCATATAATTCTTTGAGCAATAAAATCTGCATATAAATATATTATGGCTGACAAAAGAACAGATACAGCAATGGAAAGAATGATACCTGTAACAAGATATTTTTTCCTGCTATTTCTTGCTTCGGCAATCAGCTTAGATATTGCAGTTTGAAAACCGGCGCAGCACAAGGCATATCCAAGTGTCATGGCAGGGCAAATGAGCTGATATATTCCTAAACCTTCTGCACCAATAGTTCTTGTCAGGAATATTCTATAGAAGAAACCAATAAATCTGCTGGCACCGCCTGCAAAGGTGAGAATAATTGTGCCGTTAATTATTGGATTGGATAAGAGCATACTTAATTTGTTTGTATTGTTTGATTTCAGAGTTATCACCCAAAAAAGTGTTTATAAAAATATATGGGGAAGGATGGGGATTATGAATAAAAGTGTATATTTGGACAATGCAGCCACGACAAAAATGTACCCAGAGGTGAAAGAAGCAATGCTTCCTTATCTGGAGGAACGATTTGCTAATTCTTCCACAAATTATGAGGAGGGTATGGAAAATCGAAGGGTTCTTGAGGCTGCAAGAAAAAGTATTGCAAAATGTATTGGAGCAAGGCCTGAGGAGATTTTTTTTACATCAGGAGGAAGTGAATCTGACAATTGGGCTATAAAGTGTGTAGCTGGTGACAATAAAGCAAAGGGCACACATATAATAACTCAAAAGACGGAGCACCATGCAGTACTTAATTCCTGCGATTATCTGGAAAAGCTTGGTTATGAAGTGACATATCTGGATGTTGACAAGAGCGGAATTGTTGATATGCGACAGTTAAAGGATAATACTGGTTCTGACACTACGCTGATTACCATAATGTATGGAAATAATGAGATTGGAACAGTGCAGCCAATTGGTGAGATTGGTCTTTGGGCCAGACGAAAAGGTGTTATTTTCCATTGCGATGGAGTTGCAGCAGTGGGGCAGGTGCCTATAGATTTGACCCGCTTGCCAGTTGATTTGATGAGTGCCAGTGGGCACAAATTTCATGGACCAAAGGGAGTGGGCTTTCTCTATATTAGAACGGGAGTTCATGTTCCGTCCTTCATACATGGAGGAGCGCAGGAAAAGGGAAAGAGAGCAGGAACTGAGAATCTTGCATCTATTGTTGGAATGGCAAAAGCTTTGGAAATAAGTGTGAATAGAATGAATGAAACTGTGGAGAGGGAGATAAGACTTAGAAACTATCTTGTGGATAGGGTCATGAGGGAAATAAGAGATGTAAAATATAATGGAAGCAGTATATACAGGCTTCCTGGTAATGCCAGCTTTTCATTTATGGGGGTGGAGGCAGTTGCACTATTAGTATTGATGGAAGAAGAGGGGATAATTGCGTCAGCAGGATCTGCATGTAACACTGGAAAAAGCAGAACCTCCCATGTGATTTCTGCAATAAAAGTGCCTGAGGAATATGCAGTTGGAACCCTTCGATTTACTCTGGGTGCAGATACAACCAGAGAAGATATAGATTGGACTGTTGAATCCCTCAAGCGAAATATCAAACTTCTTAGAATGATATGATGAAAATGTAGTTTTTAGTATTGTAAATTATACGACAAAGTGTGCAATTGCATTGGCAACTCCGTCATCAGTGTTTGAAGTTGTTATGTAAGATGCGATTGCTTTTACGTCATCAGTTGCATTTCCCATTGCAACACCGATACCGGCGGCTTTTAAAATGGCGATATCATTTTCGGTGTCGCCAACCGCCATTGTGTTTTCCACAGGAATGGACAGAATTCCGGCAAGCTTCTTAAGCCCAACACCTTTGTCCACACCTGCAGCAGTAAATTCAAGATTGTTATATCCGCCACACACGGTATTAATTTCAGGGTTTGATTCAAGGTATTTTTTTACATCTTCACGGTCTACAAGTATGCCATTTTTATCCTTGTGGAAATTTAAAGTCATTTTTTGTACGTGAAGTCCTTCATCTTTGAGATACTGAACCAAATCAGGTACGACCTTTCTGGTGTTAATTATATATTTGAGTAAGGACTCTGGCATGTCCAGTTTGGAACGTGCACTGAGGCATTTGGCAGAGGTATATCCTTTGCCATCACAGAAAGCATCCGCGTGGATATCTTTTGTGAGAATATAGTTTATAACTGGTATTACCACATCATCAGGAAGAGGGGATTCGTATAGACATTTTCCTGTTTCGATTTCGTAAATGGCACTTCCGTTTGCAGTGATTGCATATTTTATTCCGCTATCTTTTATCTGGTCAAAAGGTAGTCCCATAAAAGGTCTTCCTGTTGAGATTACAACAGCAACACCTAAACTTACAGCACGTTGTATTTCTTTTTTATTAGCTTCTGATATCTGGCCAGAATTATCAAATAGTGTTCCGTCTAAATCCAGAGCAATTAATTTTATTTTATTCATGATAAGTCCTCTTTTATTTTCTTAGAAGATAGGTTATTATACTTTTAACATTCACACATTATATACGAAAATGTTTGTAAAGAAAAGAAGTAACTGCTCAGGACAGATACGAAAATAATAAGGAATAAAAGATATGACAAAAAATGAATTCAGACAATTTATAGACAATGGACCGATTATTTTAGACGGAGCTACAGGGACAAATCTTATGGATGCAGGAATGCCTATAGGCGTGTGCCCGGAGGCATGGATACTTGAGCATAAAGAGGTGCTGCTTAAGCTTCAGAGGGAATATGTGGAGGCTGGAACCAATATCGTCTATGCTCCTACATTTACAGGAAACAGGATAAAGCTTGAAGAATATAATCTGGCAGACAGGATTGTAGAGATAAATACAGAGCTTGTTAAGTTATCGAGAGAAGCTGTTGCAGGTAAAGCGCTGGTTGCAGGTGATATGACTATGACAGGACAGCAGTTGTTCCCACTTGGTGAGCTTATGTTTGAGGAGCTTGTGGAGGTCTATAAGGAGCAGGCTGCTATTTTGGATGAAGCAGGAGTGGACTTGTTTGTTGTGGAGACAATGATGAGTCTTCAGGAGTGCAGGGCAGCGGTTTTTGCAATCAAAGAGGTTTCCGATAAGCCTATCATGGTCACTCTCACATACAATGAGGATGGGCGAACTCTTTTTGGAACACCACCGGAAGCGGCTGTTGTAGTTCTACAGTCGCTAGGGGTAGATGTTATAGGAATTAATTGCTCGACAGGTCCTATGGAAATGGTAGAACCGGTGGAGATTATGGCAAAGTATGCTACAATTCCAATTCTGGCAAAACCAAATGCAGGACTGCCAGAACTAATCGGCAGAGAAACGGTATACAAGATGACACCAGAGGAGTTTGCTGAGGCGGGAGCAGCCCTTGTAAAGGCAGGAGCCGCTCTTGTAGGTGGATGCTGTGGAACAAGACCAGATCACATCAAGGCACTTTCTGACAAGGTAAAGGGCATGGAGGTTAGAAAACCTCTTGAAAGCCACAGAAGAATTTTGTCTTCTGAGAGAAAGATTGTAGAGGTCAGCCTGGATGGTAATTTTCTTGTGGTAGGAGAGAGAATTAACCCAACTGGTAAGAAAAAGCTTCAGGCAGAGCTTAGAGAAGGCAGGCTTGATTTGGTCAGAAATATGGCTATGGATCAGGAGGAGAATGGTGCTGCAATCCTTGATATTAATATGGGAATGAATGGTATAGATGAGCTTGAGATGATGAAAAAGGTTATCTATGAGGTTTCGTCTACTGTGGACTGTCCTCTTTGTATTGATTCAAGCCATGTGGACGTAATTGAGGAAGCACTTAAGATATACCCGGGCAGAGCTTTGATTAATTCTATTTCATTGGAAAAGGAAAAGATGGAAAAGCTTCTCCCAATAGCGGCAAAGTATGGTGCTATGTTTATTTTATTGCCACTTTCAGATGCGGGGCTTCCTGAGAGCATTGATGAGAAAAAGGAAATTATCTGTAAAATATACGATAAGGCAATGGAGCTTGGAATGGCTCATGAGGATATAGTAGTAGACGGACTTGTTGCAACAATCGGAGCCAATGCTAATGCAGCTCTGGAGTGCTATGAGACGATTGATTATTGTATGAATGAAAAGAAGCTTCCTACAATATGTGGACTGTCAAATATATCTTTCGGACTACCAGAGAGAGGATATGTCAATACAGCCTTTCTGACAATGGCAATCAGCAAGGGACTTACAATGGCAATAGCCAATCCATCCCAGGATTTGCTTATGAATGCGGCTTTTGCGTCAGATATGCTTCTTAACAGACCGTCAAGTGATATAAGGTATATAGAGCATATGAGTAAGTTTGCTGAGAAAAATGCACAGTATGAGACTGTCAAAATAGAAAAGAGTTCGTCTGTTACAGCTTCAAATGACAATAACGTGGATGAAGCCCTGGCAGAGAATGCTGTGTACAAGGCAGTCTTGAAGGGCAGCAGGGAGACAGTTATCTCAGAGGTAGACAAGGCATTGGAGGATGGCAAGAAGCCGGACGAGATAATCAATGATTATCTGATTCCTGCAATCAATCAGGTTGGAGAATTATTTAACTCCAAGAAATATTTCCTTCCACAGTTAATAGCCAGTGCTAATACTATGAAGGATGCAATTGACTATCTTGAGCCAAAGATGGAGAGAAAGAGCGGCGGAGAAAATATGCCAACGCTTGTTATAGCAACTGTAGAGGGCGATATTCATGATATTGGAAAAAACCTTGTGGTGCTTATGCTTAAGAATTATGGTTATAATGTCATAGACATGGGAAAAGATGTAAAATGCGAGGATATCGTAGAGCTTGCAATGAAAGAGGATGCGGCAATAATAGGACTGTCAGCCCTTATGACAACTACAATGATGCGCATGCAGGATGTGGTAGAACTATGCAGGAAAAGAGGCTGCCAGAGTAAAGTTATAATCGGTGGAGCATGTATTACACAAAGCTTTGCAGACGAGATAGGAGCTGATGGATATTCCAAGGATGCAGCGGATTGTGTGAAGCTTGTGGAGAGACTTCTTGCTGAGTAAACATGGTAGAGAAATATAAAAAAGTGGTGTTAGAGTATACCATTTGCTTGTTGGATTAAAAAAAAAGAAGTCTTGGAAAAAACTTCAAAAAACTTCGCAAAAATTGTTGACATAGGTATGTGGTCAATATATAATAATCAAGTCGGTCGACGAAAGTTGTCCGATGGAAATGGGATCTTAGCTCAGCTGGGAGAGCATCTGCCTTACAAGCAGAGGGTCACAGGTTCGAGCCCTGTAGGTCCCATTCTTATTAAATTAATAATATGGCGAGATGGCTCAACTGGCTAGAGCGTCCGGTTCATACCCGGGAGGTTGAGAGTTCAAGTCTCTCTCTCGCTACTTAAATCTGAGTACAATGTACTCAGATTTTTTACTGTAAATCAAACTTTCCACTTGCATTTATGGTGGAGTGACGGTTGTAATGGGGGCATAGGCCTTAGCGGGAACGCTCAACCTAAGCTGCTTTATTGTGCTCGGTATTCTTGGATATGGCACCCTATATGAATTTGAAGTACACATAAAGTTATACATGTTTCTTCGAAGAAACCGTAGAATAAAGCCGTAGCTTTGCCAGATACCATTCTTTTGCCTTCAGGGAAGGTGTACTTCAATGGCAAGACAATACAGCCCGATTGTCCTCCCCACACGAACAACCAGCTGACCATTCTAGTCGGTCTAGGAGCCCTACTCAGGAAGTAGATATTAGGGGCGCTTCCGAACAACTCAAGCGCTTTTTTCGAATTGCGCTTTGCGCAGAGTAAAAAGCGCTCTCAAACAAAGTTCTCCCTGCGCCCCACTTTTCCTTCGTA
>CAMFPD010000110.1 GCA_945971355.1 uncultured Lachnobacterium sp. | reverse complement strand
CCTTTCATTAAAGTTACCTGCTTATTCATTTCCTTACTCATCAGATAAAGCAGCACTGTCGAAAACAGTATCCATATTGCCAGTCCCCACTGGATATACCATACAATAACAAGCCATTCTATAACTATTGCTACGCAGAACAGCACAAACTTAGGCAGATTCAAAAAGCTTAGTACGGCAGCTCCCTTTACAAGTTCAAAACTACTGATATTGTAATAGGCCAGAATAGGGAAAATGCAATATGAAACAGACCATACTATATATGTAATAATAACAAGAATCGCCTTCATATAACCAGCCATGTCCTGGCTTGTTCCCCATATTACGTTGTACCAATCCAAAGCCAAAATGCCAATAATTATGGCAAGTACAATTCCTATAACTGATGCCTGCTTAAAATTCTCCCTAAAGGACTTGAAAAAGCCCTTCATCACATAGACATCCTCGCCTCTTGCTATTTTCATTGATACGTAATATTTTGCGCAAATCGCAGGTCCAGCGGTCACAATAGGAATACATAACAGCAGACAAACTATATTCAAAATAATATAATCAGCTACCTTTCCTAAAAACTCCATCGCTTCACTATCTGGTCTGAATAATTCCATAAGACACCTCTTCTAATACTCTACTTCCTGTACTTCTCCCATAAGCTCTATATCAAATATATCTGCGCCTCTGCCGTAAAGCTCTTCACTTCTCTTATCCGGCTGCTGGCCTCCTATTGACACCTTAAATTCGCCTGGTTCCACAATACATTTACCATTTTCATCAATAATTGCAAAATCTCTTTTTGAGAGTGTTAGTTCAACCTGCTTTTCTTCTCCTGGAGCAAGTTCAACCACCTTGATTCCCTTAAGCTGCCACAAAGGCACTCTGCAGCTTGCCTCAACATCCTTTACATAAACCTGAACAGCTTCCTTCACAGAATATTTGCCTTGATTCTTTACCGTTGTCCTAACCGTTATCTCATCTCCAATTGATGCCTTTTCCTTACTGATTTGTGAATCAGAATAAGAAATTTCGTTATATGACAATCCATATCCAAATGGATATAAAGGAGTGCCCTTGAAGTACCTGTATGTACGATTATCCATGCTGTAATCATCAAAATCAGGCAGGTCATCTGTAGATGCATAAAAGGTAACTGGAAGTCTTCCATTTGGAGAGTACTCTCCGAAAATAGCCTCCGCAATTGCTTTTCCACCTCTCGCACCTGGATACCATGCATCGATAATGGCATTAGTGTGCTTATGTGCCCAGCTTAAATCCATTGCACTTCCTGCTAAAAGAACGACAATAACAGGTTTGCCAACCTTGACAACTTCCTCCAAAAGCTCCTGCTGTAAGCCTGGAAGTCTGAGGCCAAGCTTATCTCCCGATGCATATTCGTTGCCTGCATCCCCCTCTTCGCCCTCTATTGTGGCATCAAGTCCAAGACACATAACTACAACATCAGAATGCTCCGCTGCTGTGATAGCCTCTGCAAAGCTGTCTCTCTCCTCTCCTAACACATGGATTCTGTCCTTGTACAAATGAGTTCCATCTGCATGATACACGCGGACATCATCCCCCACATACTGCTGTATTCCCTCCAATGGAGTGATATATTGTGAGGAAATACCTTCGTAATTTCCAACTAATGCAGCTCGTGAATTTGAATTAGGTCCAATGACTGCAATAGATTTAACCTTTTTCTTATCAAGCGGAAGAAGTCCATCATTTTTCAAAAGCACCATGCTTCTTTTTGATGCCTCCACAGACAGCTTCACATGCTCCTTGCATTCCACAAGTTCATACGGAGTATCTTCATATGACGACGGATGCTCCTTTAACATTCCAAGTCTGATTCTCACATCCATAAGTCGTTCAACTGCCGATGTGATTTCTTCCTCAGTTACCAACCCCTGATTATATGCCTCCATCAAATGTCTGAAGGCAGTTCCACAGTTTAAGTCACAGCCGTTTCTAACTGCCATAGCCGCTGATTCCTCAACAGTATCTGTAACCTTGTGGTGCTCATGGAAATCTAAAATTGCCCAACAATCAGACACTACATGGCCCTTAAATCCCCATTCATCTCTTAAAATATCCTTGAGAAGTCTCTTGTTGCCACAGGCAGGCTCACCATTTACTCTATTGTAAGCCCCCATTACAGCTTCCACATCTCCATCGCAGACACATCTCTTGAAAGCATATAAATATGTGTCATACAAATCCTGATCAGATACTCTTGCATCAAAATAATGTCTTTTTTCTTCTGGACCTGAGTGAACTGCAAAGTGCTTTGCACAGGCTGCTGCCTTTAAATCATCTTTGTTATCACCCTGCAATCCTTTTATGTATGCAACACCTAGTTTTCCTGTCAGATATGGGTCCTCACCGTAGGTCTCATGACCTCTTCCCCAGCGCGGATCTCTGAATATATTCACATTAGGAGCCCAATAAGTAAGTCCCTTGTATATTCCATGATCTCCCCTTTTCTGGAACTGATTATTTTTGGCTCTTCCCTCTGTAGAAACCACATCACCAATCTCATTTACAAGCTCCTCATCAAATGTGGCAGCAAGACCGATTGCCTGAGGAAATACTGTTGCATCCCCTGCTCTTGCCACTCCGTGGAGGGCTTCATTCCACCAGTTGTATTCTGGTATATTCAATCTTTCAATAGCATCTGACTCATATATCATCTGGCTCATTTTCTCTTCAAGCGTCATCTGACTTACAAGAGTCTTAGCCATATTCATTGTTTTTTCACTCATAATTTTTCTCCTCAATACAGATTATTCTTTGTACCTAATATAAGATTATCAAATTACTATTTATACACCTAGGGGATAAAGTTTAACTAATTTCACGATAAATTATAGAACTCAAAAAAGACCCTGTTTTTATCTCCTTTTTTGTTTCTTTGGTATGCATTTTATTTTATATTCCCATATACAAAATAAACATTACATAAATGGAAACATTTTAGTTTCCATTTATGTAATGTTCTATTCTACAGGTAAAAATTATCAATGCTTCAACTGATTCAACAGCTGGCTCATGGTTTGATTCAATACCGGATGACGATAGTATGGTGCAAGCTGCACCATAGGAATCAACACAAAATCTCTATTTTGCAAATCGATATGCGGAATTGTGAGCGACGGTGTATCTATAACACAGTCATCATAAAACAATATATCCAGATCCAGCGTTCTCGGTCCCCAATGGATTGTACGCTCCCGCCCGGCTTCCGCCTCAATCTGGTTCAAAAGCACAAGCAGCTCCTCTGGGAACAATAAAGTCCGAAGCTCCAGTGCACTATTTAAAAATACATCCTGCTCGACACCACCATAAGGTTCTGTCTGAATGTAGTCAGCTACCTTTATCACCTTACAGAGGGGATGCTTTTTCAGTTTTTCCACTGCTTTGTCAAGATAATCCTTTTTATCTCCCATATTGGAGCCAAGAGCAATATATGCCCTGTGCCAGCCACGCGATATTTCCACACCCACAGACTCTACCGGAATGGCAATCGGTGCCCAGGGTTTTTCGATTTTGACATCCACCTTCTCCAGCAAAGAATATCGAAGCAACAAGCCCTCTGCCAGCTTTTCTGCCACTCTTTCAATGAGTTTAAATGTATTTTCTTCAAAGAACTGTCTGACATACTGGCTGACATCCCCGTAATTGATGGAGCTTTCCAGTTCATCGCTCATTCCTGCTTTTCGCGTGTCTGTGTACAGGACAAGTGAGACCAGAAATTTCTGACCCAATTTATTCTCTTCCGGATAAACTCCGTGATTTCCAAATACTGTTAACTTTTCTATAGTTATTTGATCCATTTTCGTTCCCCTTATCTTGCCAGAATAGCCTCCGTCATCTTGATAATCCGTGCATTTTCCTTTACATCATGTACGCGCACAAAGGAGCATCCCTTCATAACTCCGATCACGGTTGTCGCCAGTGTACCCTCTACCCTCTCATCTGCCGGAAGATCCAACGTCAGACCGATTACGGATTTTCTCGATGTTCCAAGTAAAATCGGGTAATTTAATTGATGCATGATTTCCAGATGATTGATGATTTCCAGATTCATCTCATAAGTTTTACCAAAGCCAACTCCCGGATCAAGAATAATCTTATCATCCGCTACATTAGCTTTTTTTGCGATTGCTACGCACTCCTGCATATCAGCAATAAAATCCTTTTGAAAATCCTCATACACCGCTTCGTTTCGGTTGTGCATCAGGCAGCACGCCGCATCATATTTTGCCGTGTACTCTGCCACCTTGCTGTCATGTTTAAATCCCCAGATATCGTTGACTAAATCTGCCCCCGCCTGCAATGCTGCTAACGTCACCGCTTCCTTATAGGTATCGATTGATATAGGAATATCAAAATTCCTTTTGATTGCTTCAATGACTGGTGTCACTCGCGAGATTTCCTCTTCCTCCGAGATTACAATGTGTCCCGGTCTGGTTGATTCTCCGCCCACATCAATAATGTCTGCACCATCGCGAATCATCTCCTCGGTGTGTTTTAACGCCGCATCAAGGTTATTAAACTTTCCGCCATCGGAAAAGGAATCCGGTGTCACATTTAAAATTCCCATAATGTAGCAGTGATTTTTCAAGTCAAATTCTTTCTTTCCTATTTTCATTTTCTTTCCTTCTTAATACTCAATCTTTAGATTCATCTTTTCCTCATCCCAGTTGCATGCATCCTGCATATCACAGGCAAAACAATTTCTTGATTTTTTGTCTGCCCAGTACAGCATATGGTAATAGGGATTTTTGTCATCATTCGCTGCATTTCTATGATGCAGAATAGACGCTTTGATTATATCTGTTTCTTCCTTTGTAAAACCGCAGTCCGGCAGGATTGCATCACACAGAGCAGCCCCCGCCTTCTCATGGGGAATTCCCTTTTGAATCTGGTCTATTCTTCCAATGTCATGCATCAAAGCCATCCCATAGATCACGTCTTTTGAGATTGACAGCTGATGCTCCAAAGAATAAATATACATCAGTCTTGCCACATCAATGAAGTGTTCCAGCGTATGCTTACAAAACATCCTGTCTTTCTCAGCTTCCTGCAATGCAAGGTATTTTTTCTGAAAAACTGGATGACGGTATATCTGATTCACTCGCTTCATGACCGCACCATCTGTAAAAAAGTCTGCTGCAGAGAGTAGTCTGTCTCAAACACACCTCTGGTGACAATTGTGGATGTGATTGTTCCGGGCTTCTTAGCGCCCCTCATGGTCATGCACATATGCTCTGCCTCCAGCATGACCATCACGCCCTTTGGCTGCAGATTTTTTTCAATGGCATCCGCGATCTGGGCCGTCATGTTTTCCTGTATCTGTGGTCTTCTCGCATACACCTCTACCGTTCTTGCAAGCTTACTCAGCCCTGCAACCTTTTCATTCGGAATATATGCAATGTGTGCTTTTCCGTAAAAAGGCAGCAAGTGGTGTTCACAGACAGAATAAAATGTGATGTCCTTTTCCAATACGATATTGTTGTTCGTTGCGCTGAACTGTTTTTGCAGATGAACCGATGCATTCTCATTTAGTCCACCGAATATTTCCTCGCACATGCGTGCAATCCTCTCGGGGGTTTCCAACAGTCCTTCCCTGTTTATGTCTTCTCCGATTCCTTCTAATATTAGCTTTACGCCTTCTTTGATTTTTGAACTATCCATTTGATTTTTCTTCCTCTATTGCAGTTTTTATTGCAGCTTTTAATGTTCCAACACTGTATAATGATCCGAATGCACATATTCCAATGCCTTTGCGCTTCGCCAACTGGAGGGCGGCAGAAAACGCCTGCCTTGTGTCCGTCGAGACAACTATTTTCCCATCAAATCCACATGCCCGAATCGCATCTGCACACTCATTTGCAGACATTGCTCTCGGATTGTCCGGTGCAATCGTGACAAAGCTGTCAGCAAGCGGTAACATTTGCTTCAACATTTCATGGTAATCCTTATCCTTTAGAATACCAGTGATAAATATAAATTTTTCATCCTGACAATATTCCTTCAGATTGTGGCTTAACACATGGATTCCGTCCGGATTATGCGCTCCGTCTATGATTACTAACGGATTTTTGGACACCACTTCAAATCGCCCCGGCCAGTACACGCTTCCCATTCCTTCTCGGATTGCATGTTCCGATACATCATAGCCTTTTGCCCTCAGACAATCCATGATTTCCAGCACCACTGCCGCGTTTTCACACTGGTGATTGCCCAGTAGCGATAGCTTTATTTTTTGCAGGTATTTCGTACCTTCAGCGCTCTTTTTTTCGTAATCAAAGCACTGTCCATCAAGACTCTTTTCTCTTATCCTGATCTGTGAATCAGAAGTTTTAATCAGGCTGGCATTCAATGCAGCACATCGTTCCTGTAATACAGTCATAACCTCTTCTTTCTGCTTCGCAGTCACTACAGTCCCGGCTTCTTTTATTATTCCAGCTTTCTTTTTGGCTATCTGTGTCAACGTACCTCCAAGAAATCCCATATGGTCAAAATCAATATTTACGATTGCCGCAACCTCCGGCGTACCAATCACATTGGTGGCATCATCTGTCCCGCCAAGACCGACCTCCAACACCACAAGCTCACAATGGAACTCATTAAAATACAAAAATGCCAGAGCCACCGCTTTTTCAAATTCGGACGGCGGATCATCCATCTGCTCACAGATGTGCTTTACCTTCTCTGCCAACCTTGAAAAATCCTCTTTTGAGATCATCTCACCGTTGATTTGAAACTGTTCCCGATAATCAGAAATGACTGGCGATGTAAACAGCCCCGTTTTAAATCCCGCGCACTGAAGTATCCTTGCTGTCATCGCGCAGACAGATCCCTTGCCGTTCGTACCTGCTACATGGATAAATTTCAACTGTTCCTGTGGATTTCCCAGCTTTTCCAATAATACTTCCATACGGGAAAGTCCCAGTCGGATTACCTGATCATAGGATCTTTTTATAAATGCCTCTGCTTCTGTGTATGTCATCATGTTCCCTTTATCTTTCTTAACAAAAGAGGCATCCATTTACCGTTCTCAGGAAATGAATGCCTAATATTTTCTGACAGCGGATGCGAAGGCACATCGCGAATCTTCGGTCATACACCGCACAACCTCAACTCTTCGTCCAACAGCAACTTCCCGTCCATTGGCACTTAACGCGTGACTTCTACTCTGTTC
>CAMFPD010000109.1 GCA_945971355.1 uncultured Lachnobacterium sp. | reverse complement strand
TTCATTTCAAATCCTCCCGACAATTTAATTATTGCCGGGAATTTCATTTATATTCAGATAAGGTATATTTTCTTTTGCATTTGTGTCCTGATTCATCAAATCTCCAACGGTAACTAACTGCAAATCCTCTTCTCTCTGCTTTTTCTCAAGCAATGTCTCAATGTAGCTTCCAATGTCATTGTTCATCTCGTCATTAAGCTCAAAATAATGGTAGGCATCTTCCACAACAACAACATATGTGTTTCGCGGAATACTCTCATCCATCTGCAGGGTTTCTATCATCAAATCAAATTCTTCATCCCGCTCCACAAATTTTTTTCCAAGAATAATTACCTTCAGATGATTCACATCTGCATCAAGACTCAAATCATTTTCATAGGTTTGTCTGGCACTGCCAAAATCCGTATCGTATACTGGCATTATGGCCACGTTTGCTGTTTCCTGTCCATTATCACTATTTATGCCACTCTTTGGAAAGGTATAGAAAAATTCTACCTTGGCTTTTTCTTCGTCATAATCGACTGCTGCCATCATTGGAAAGCATCTGTTTTCCAGTTCATTTGCATTACATCCGGTAAATAGCATTGCCACTGGTATAAATACCAGCACTGGCACTATAAAATATAAAAGTGCACTCAAATATTTATTCATAATCGCCTCCTGCCCATTGAATATGAGTGAAATTGCAAATACCACAGCCAGCACAAACCAATTCACTATATTTTCCTTATCTACTCCCAAATTATTATCTTGTTTACTTTGTTCCTCTGCATCAGTTCCAGATAATGTCCATTTTCGTGATTTTTCCTGCTCATTTTCAGACTTCCCTCTGGCATTATTATTTGAAATAATCCCGTGGTTTAACAATCTACAGGCATAGAACAAATTAATATTTACAATTGCAAACATTGTAAAAAACCATATTCCCATCATAAGGGCATCTGTTCTTTTGAAAAAACTTCCCGTTATTTGCACAGTACTCATCAATGTGACTATTGGAAAACGCAGATTACTCAGGGAACGCACCCCGAAGTTACCCACTAAGACCAGGTAAATCACAAGGAGTATTACCCCATTTTGTATCAGAGCCTTTGCTATCGCCCTATGAAAATATTGCTGTTTGTTTTTTTCCACACTCTTCCTCAAAAAAAGAACATATATTAAGGTGGTACACGTTACAAATACGATGTAGCTTCCCTCCAATATTCTCCTAACACTCTCATATAAACCTATTGTGCCAACATCCTCCACCAGACTTCCCTGATTGAGTGTTCCAAGCAAACCTGAAACCCCTGCGCCGTAGTTTTCCTGCATCGGATTTGGTCCTGGTGAAATTATAAAATTTGCCAAGGACAATCGCGACAGTTCTATATTTGGAATAGCTCCCACAACCATTATCACAAGAGGAATTATCACAAACCAGAATAGTACCTCATACACTCTGGCCCTGCTTTCTATACCACCTTTTATTGAGTAAAAGGAAGTCAGAAGAATTATCACTAAAATCAGCCAGTACTTTTCCTCCGGAATAAGTGAAAACCTCACCAAGTCCACGAAAACCTTGCTGCAAAAAGCGCATGCCAGAATACTTTGTACTCCAACCACTATATTGATTATTCTTGTCATTACCATATTCTGTGTTCTGATATGAGACTGTTCATAGGCAATCAATGCCAAAAACACAAGTCCCATTCCAATTCCCAGGATAATGCACAGCCATCCAAGGCTTCCCACTAATCTTGCTAAAATTGTGGGGATAACCAGGCTTCCCACCCCTAGAAAATCAAATAGAAATAATCTATATACCTGTCTTATTGAAATCTTACCATTATTAGAAAACAACTCTGCAACCTCACATTTGTATTTTCTTGTTTCCGCCAAAATGTATCAGGAAATCAGTTATTGTTTTTTGAATTTTCCCGTCTTAGCATTTTGACTCTTTGATTCCTTCTGGCATAAATCGGTCTGTACTTCAGAAGCCTGAATGGTTTACGAATAATGCTCTCTCCAATGCCTTCTGCTTTTCCGCTGCCGTATGCCACAAACGGGCTTAAATAAGGAATTCCAAAGCTGACCAGCTTGGACAGATGGACCAAAACCAAATAAATTCCAAGTAAAAATCCAAAATAGCCAAGCCATGCTGAGAGAGCTATAATCACAAACTTTAATATTCTAAAAGAAAAAGCAAATTCTTCGTTTGGAATTGCAAAGGAGCACAGTGCCGTAAATGCCACAACTATAACAACTATTGGACTGACAAGATTTGCATCCACTGCTGCCTGTCCTATTATCAGCCCCCCTACAATTCCTATTGTATTTCCCATTGCTCCCGGCAGCCTTATTCCTGCCTCTCGCAAAAGTTCAAAGGATAACTCCATCAAAACAACCTCCACTACCTCTGGAAATGGACATCCTATCCTGGCCTCCCAGAAGGATAAAAGGAGTGAGGTCGGCAAAATCTGTGTATGGAAGTTTGTAACTGCCAGATATAACCCTGGCAATGTCATTGCAAAAAACGCTGATACATATCTTATTATTCTGGCAAAAGTTGCAACCTCAAACCTGTTATAATAATCATCTGTGGTTTTCAAAAAAGAATTAAAATCCGTTGGTAATATCAATGCGATTGGACTGTTATCACATAGCACAACCACTCTTCCCTCCAGAACCGCCATTGCAGCCCTGTCTGGTCGTCTGGTTGTTTGAAATTCTGGAAATGGAGAGTACCATTTTTCCTCGGCCAACTGCTCTATCACTCCACTATCCAAAACTCCGTCAATCTCATACCGCTCCAGCCTTCTCACAATTTCTGCAACGACGTGGGGATATGCAATGTCTTGCATATACATTATATCTACTGTGGTATTGGACCTTACTCCTGCTTTTGTCTCCTTTACCTTCAAGTCTCTGCTTCTTATTCTTCGTCTAACCAGTGCTGTATTGATTTTTATCGAATCAGAAAACCCTTCATTTGACCCTCGGATGACCTTCTCAGAATCTGTTTCCGTAACTCCAAGGCCAGGGTACCCCTTATCACCAATATTGAGTGCATAATCGCAGCCATCAATAAACAGAAGCACATTTCCAACTAAAATCACATCGAGAGCTTCTTTTATGTCTGTAACCTCTGTAACATCTGCCACCTTTGCTTCATTTGGCGAAAGTCCTGCCTCGATATTCTTAACCAGGGTACCAATACTGCTCTCCCCAAAGGAGTTGATATCCAATGCTACCTCGATATATGCCAGAAAACATTTTCTGTTATTATTTTCTCCCAGATATAATTCCTTGGTTTTGATATCCGCACAATCCCTGTATGTTTTCTGGAATATTTGTATGTTTCTGTCTACATTTGTTGATATATTTTGATCTGATTTCATATTTATTTCACTCATTTTTGCCCATCACAAATTATTTTATAGATTGTAGTATTGACATAATTTTATTTTTCATTCCTTGTATAATAAAATATCTATCTTGACAACATTCATAAACATGGCTAACATAATAGATACATTTCTAATTCTTTTAAAATCTAGTGAAATAATTATTTCACAAGATCCCAATTTATCAATAAAATTTAATTTTTACATCAGGAGGCGTACATGGGAAAAAAAGATGTTTTATCAAAAAAATACATGAGAAATCCAATAATTTTTGCAGACTTTTTTAATGAAATCTAGCAATTCTTTTTTTGTAATACTTGGAATTGAAAATCAAACTGATATTCATTATGCAATGCCAGTACGAAACATGTTATACAATGCTCTTACATATTATGAACAAGTCGAAGAAATAGCTTCATATAACAAAGAAAACAGAATATATATTGATAATGGTTTCCTTTCGGGCTATACTAAAAATGACAAGTTGAGACCAGTAATAACAGTTACTTTGTATTGGGGTGATAAACCCTGGGATGCCCCAACGACACTTAAGGAAATGTTAATAGAAACAGATAATGCTACATTATCATTAGTTGATGACGTAAATTGTAATCTTTTTTCAATAGTTGATACACATGAGTTTCCTGAATATCAGACCGAATTGAAAGAGTTATTTTCTTTACTAAATGCAAGAAACAATGGTGAATCTATGTATTCATTAGTTGAATCCGACGAACATTTTAAACATATAAGTAAAGAAACCGCTGAGATGATGAGGGATTTCGCTAACATAAAACTCCCTCACAAAAATAAGGAAGGAGAATATAATATGTGTAAAGCAGTATTAGACATACAAAAAATGGGTGAAGACAAAGCTCGACTCGAAGCTATCAAAAACATAATGAAAAATGGCAATCAAACTTTTGAACAAGCCTGCATTTTACTAGGCATAACTAAAGATGACAAATGCAAATACCAAAAAATGATATAAAAAATCCCCCATTACATTCGAATGTAATGGGGTTTTCTTACTTACTCTGTTCCTGAATGACAGCCTTGACTGCCACTGCCTGATTTGTCACATGCTCATGCATGGCCTCTGTCACTTTCGCCTTATCTCTAGCCTCAAGAGCTGACACTATAGCCTCATGCTCCTGTATTAAAGCAGGATAATTTTCTGGGTTCTTCAAATATTCTACCCTATATCTAAATAGCTGTTCTCTCAGGTTATTTAACAAATAGACTAGCTTTGCATTATCGGTTGCTTCATATATTATGTCGTGAAATTTCACATCTACATCTGCAATTTCCTTCACTTCACCAGATGCCAGAATCCTTTCAAATTCTTTTTTTGTATCCATAAGCCTATTCATCTGCTCTGAACTTATTCTCTCACATGCTATCTGTGCCGCTAATTCATCAAGGGCTTCTCTGATTTCAAGCACATCCTCCATATCCTTAAGAGTCATCCTTGCAACCTCTGCACCTTTTCTCGGTACAGTCACCGCTAAGCCTTCCTGCTCCAGCATACGAATTGCCTCTCTGATAGGTGTTCTGCTGACACCCAGCTTCGAAGCCAGCTGCAGCTCCATTAATCTCTCGCCTGGCTGAAGTTCGCCTTTTAAAATTGCTTCCCTAAGTGTATTAAATACAACATCTCTAAGCGGCAGATATGCATCCATATTCAGTGTTAGATTATCTGTCATTTTGTTTCTCCTTTAAATTCATCTCGCCAAATAATTATGTCGTTTTATTATAGTATTAACGTAACTATTCAGTACATTCATAGTTACGTGTTAACATATATAACTATAACCCATATTATTTTATCCTGTTGTTATATATGTCTGTCAGATAAACCTGCTTAGCCAGCTCAGATTTTTTCATCTCCTTATATGCTTTCTTTGCAGTTTCTTCATCTTCAAACAATCCAAAAACAGTTGGACCACTTCCACTCATCATGGCTCCAATTGCTCCACTATTCATCATTTTTTTCTTTATCTCATCAATGATTGGATAATTTGGTATTGTAACTGTCTCAAGAACATTTCCCATATGATTACACACTTCATGCAAATCCTTGTCCTTGATATCCTGTATAAGCGCATCAATATCAGGGTGAACTGTATTCTCATCAAGCCTTAGATTCTCGTACACAAACTTAGTCGATACTGAAATCTGTGGCTTTGCAATTAAAACCGGGCACTTTATCATCGGTGGAAGTGATTTGAGTTTCTCCCCTATTCCTTCCGCCAAAGCAGTTCCCCTCATGAGACAGTATGGAACATCAGCGCCTATCTTGACTCCTCTATCCTTCAGTTCCTGCATTGACAGTCCCAAATCAAAAATTTTGTTCATTCCATATAACATTGCAGCTGCATCAGTACTTCCACCTGCCATACCTGCTGCAACAGGTATGCGCTTGTCCAATTCAACTGATACTCCCTCTGTAATATTAAATTCATCCACCAAAAGCTTTCCAGCTTTGTAAATCAAATTATTTTCATTCACTGGCAAAAAAGACAAATTTGTCTTAATACTAATTCCTGCCTTCTTCGTCTTTTCAATGTTCAATCTGTCGAACAAATGAATAGTCTGCATAACCATTCGGACTTCATGATATCCGTCTTCCCTTCTTCTGACTACATCAAGTCCTAAATTAATCTTTGCCAATGCTTTAAGGGATATTTTGTCCATATTGTATTACCTCTGTTTTTTGTATACAAAAAAATTATACCATTTAATCTTCAAAAGGGCAAATTTTCTATCATAAGTATTTACTTTTTTATGTATTCTACCGATATAGATAATAACAATATGGACATTTTGGAATTATGATTACCGATTTAGTTATCACAGTTCCGAAACTAGCACAGGATACGGACATCCGCACTTTACCAAGGAGGGCAAATAATATGGCTATTGATATTTACAATGTAACAACAGCTGCTAACACAGCAGTAAAACCAACAAAAGCAGCTAAATCAACTAACAAATCAGAGAATAAAACTGAAAATGCAGCTGCAAATGCTAAAACAGATTCTAAAAAAAGTACTTTTTCAGACACAGCTGCCGTTTATGAAAAATCAGAATCAGTTTCCAAGCCAAAGAAAAACTCAGCAATTGTGGCTCAGTTAAAGGCTGATGCTGAAGTTCGTCAGCAACAGCTCTTGGAAATTGTGAGAAAGTCTATCGGTGATCAGGCCTTCACATTTGCAAAGGCTACTAACCTTAAGAGTGTATTTGAGAATTTGAATGTTGATGAGGACACAAGACTTCAGGCGCAGAAGGATATTGCTGAGGACGGTTATTGGGGTGTTAACCAGACATCTGATAGAATCGTTGATTTTGCAAAAGCACTTTCTGGCGGGGACTCTTCAAAGGCACAGGAGCTTTTAGATGCTTTCAAAAAGGGCTTTGATCAGGCTACTGCGGCATGGGGTGATAAGCTTCCTGATCTCTGCCAGAAAACTTATGATGCTGTCCTTGATAAATTCCAAAACTGGATGGATGGCACCGAACAATAAACTTCATATTTTACACAAATACCTAATCCGCGAATGTCAAGTTCGCGGATTTTTGTATTTGCATATATTGTGAAAACACCATCCGTCATAAATCTATGGGGAGCCCATTCCAGCCCCATTTGTGCTTCCTCCCGATTATATTTCAATACTACAGAAAATTGCACCCCTCTATATGCATTCAATACTTACAAAGTGATATATGTATCGTCTCAGATAACTAGCCATAAAGCCAAGATTTGCCGATACCATTTTTGCCTTCTTCGATTGAAGCTGGTTCTTCAAACGTTTGACAGTGCGCCATAAATTGTTCTCCCCACACGGACAAAAGTTTAGGGACCATTCGT